>NZ_JBSFFN010000036.1:0-96390 GCF_053596135.1 Streptomyces sp. NPDC001770
CTCGGCGGTGCCTTCGGCGGCGATCTTCCCGTCGTGGAGGACGGCGATGCGGTCGGCGAGTTCGTCGGCCTCGTCGAGGTACTGGGTGGTGAGGAAGACGGTGACGCCGCCGGTGACGAGTTGGCGGATGATGCCCCACATGGTGTGGCGGGAGCGGGGGTCGAGGCCGGTGGTGGGTTCGTCGAGGAAGATGATCCGCGGGTTGCCGACCAGGGTCATGGCGATGTCGAGGCGGCGTTTCATGCCGCCGGAGTAGGTGGAGGCGGGCTTCTTCGCCGCTTCGGTGAGGTCGAACCGCTCCAGCAGTTCGGCGGCGACCCGCTTGCCCTCCGCCTTGGGCAGGTGGTGGAGGTCGGCCATGAGGAGCATGTTCTCCTCGCCGGTGATCAGTCCGTCGACCGCGGAGAACTGGCCGGTGACCCCGATCGAGGCCCGTACCGCCTGGGGGGCGGCGGCCAGGTCGTGGCCGCCGACGCTCAGCTCGCCGGCCCCGGCGGTGATGAGGGTGGAGAGGATCTTGACGACGGTGGTCTTGCCGGCACCGTTCGGGCCGAGCAGGGAGAAGATCGTGCCTGCCGGGACGGTCAGGTCGATGCCGTCGAGAACGGTCTTGTCGCCGTAGGACTTGCGCAGACCCTTCGCCGCGATGGCCAGGCCGGTGGTGGGGATCGCCATGGGAGGTGCTCCTTTACAGGCTGCGGGCGGTGATGTCGCCGTAGGCGGTGGTGGCGTGGAGGTTGAGGGCGGCGGCGGCGCCGTCGGTGTTGGCGAGCGCGTTGTGGACCCGGCCGTAGGTGGTGCCGGCGTCCAGGGAGGCGGAGACTCCGCGGGCGGCGCCGACGGCGATGTCCCCGTGCGAGGTGCGCAGGGTGACGGTTCCGCGCACGGCCTCGGTGATGCGGAGGTCGCCCTTCCCGGTGCTGATCTCGGCGGGTCCGCCCAGGCGGCCGACGGTGATGTCCCCGGCGAGGACGGCGAGTTGGGCGCTCGCGGTCTCGTCGAGCTTGACGGTCGCCTGCTGGCCCTCGAAGACGACGTCGCCGAGCCGTCCGACGCCCCGGAGTTCGGCGGCGGCCGCCTTCACCTCGATGCGGGAGCCGGCGGGCAGCTGGACGGTCAGCTCGACCGACCCGGAGGGGCCGAGGATCCGGTTGGCCGCCTCGGGGGTCCCGATCCGCAGCACTCCGTCGGTGTGGATGACCTCGATCCGCTCGGCCGCCTTGACGTCGCGCCCCTTGGAGGCGTCGGCGGGCAGGACCTCGACCACGGTGTCGGCCCGGTCGGCGGCGATGAACCGGATGTGCCCGGCGGGGATGTCGACGACGGCCGAGATGGGGGCGGGGGTGGTGAACTTCTGCATCGTTTTCTCCTGCGTCTGCTGGGCGAGCCCCTGCGGCCCGCCGTTTCCGACATGAGAAACGCTACGTTGCATTCACAGCCCTGGCAACGACGTAATCCTCAAAATTCCCGTCTCCGCAGGTGGATTGAGGGATTTCATTGCAATGGATTTGAATCGAACGCAACGAACAGTTCCATCGTCGTTGCAATGGCTTGAGTGCGAACGCTAGGGTCGCACCATGAGGGCTCGGCGCGGACCGCGGCCTCGCACGCACATGAGGGCTCCGCGCGGACCGGGGCCTCGCACGCACCACGAAGGAGAACGCGATGCCGGGAGGCAGACTCACCCAGCAGGAGCGCCAGCAGATCGCGCTGGGACTGGCCGACGACCTCGCCTACGCGGAGATCGCCCGGCGCCTCGACCGCCCGACCTCGACCATCACCCGCGAGGTCATGCGCAACGGCGGCCCCGCCGGCTACCGCGCCGATCTCGCCCAGCGCGCCACCGGGCGCCGCGCGCAGCGCCCGCGGCAGGCCGAGGCCCGGGAGCCGGAGGCGCCGGCGCCCCTGGAGCACGGGCGGGACGCGGAGGCGGTGCGCGCGTACGAGGAGACGTTCACGGACGTCCTCGTCCAGTCGGGGCTGTCCAGGATGATGGCCGGGGTCCTGGTCTGCCTCTTCACCACCGACGCGGGCAGTGTCACCGCGGCCGAACTCGTCCGGCGCCTCCAGGTCAGCCCGGCGACCATCTCCAAGTCGATCGCGTTCCTGGAGAGCCAGGGGCTCGTCCGCCGGGAGCGCGACGAGGGGCGCCGCGAACGGTACGTCGCCGACGACGACGTCTGGTACCAGTCGGTGATGGCGAGCGCCCGCTCCACCGCCCAACTCGCCGAGGTGGCAAGGGTGGGCGTCGGCGTGCTGGGCTCCGGCACCCCGGCCGCCCACCGCCTGGAGAACATCGCCCGCTTCACCGGCTTCGTCTCGGAGAGCATCACCCGCGCCGCCGAACAGGCCCGCGACATCCTCGCCGCCAAGCCCGCGGGGACGGCCTCCGGCAGCGGCACGGAAGGCTGACGGACGGCGTCCCGGAGGCCGTGGCGCCGGTGCGGAGCCGGCCACCGCCCCCGGGACGTTCCGCGCGGGGAGATGCGCGAGGACACGCGCGGACGGGCGCGCGGGGCGGGGGCTCGGGGCGGGGGCTCGGGGCGGGGGTGGCTCAGACGTCCAGCCCCGGCACGTCCCTCGGCAGCGGGCAGATCCGCCGGCCCTGGTGGTCGAAGACGTACAGGTGCGCCAGGTCCACCAGCAGGGGCACCTGGCCGCCGGTGCGCAGCCGCATGTCCGGGCTGGTACGTACGACCAGGTCGCCGGGGGTGACGGCGGGGCGGTCGGGGCCGCTCATGGGGTGCCCCTTTCCGTTGCGGGGAGGGTCGCCGAGCGCCACCACCGGTCCGCTGATGTGGCCGGCCTTCTCCCGGAGGCGTTCCAGTACGCCGAGGCCGCCGCCCCGGGCCCAGGCCGTGCCCTCCCGGCGTCCGCGGCGCGCGGAGTCCCCGTGGTCCGGCCCTCCCGCGCGTCCGCCCGCGGCGCGGCGCCGGCGGACGGACGTTTCCGGGCGGGCGGATTCGAGGTCGGGCACCACGGCCGGCTGCGATCCGGTGTTGAGGTGCACCAGCGCCTCGTGGCCCTGGTACTCCACGTGCTGGACGATGCCGCCGAGCGCCACCTCGCCGGGGCGGGCCTGGCTCGGCGGGGCGATCCGCACCGCCTCGGAGCGCAGCCCGACGATGATCCGGCGGCCCTGCTGGATGCGGAGCAACTGGTGGTCGGGGCTGAGCGGTTCGGGCAGTGCGAGGCGCTGGCGGCCGAGGTCGAGCGACATCCGGCCTTCCAGCGGCGCGTGCACGACGGCCTGGAGGAGGTTGATCCTCGGGGTGCCGATGAAGGCGGCGACGAAGACGTTCTCGGGCAGCGCGTACACCTCGCGCGGTGAGCTGACCTGCTGGAGGACTCCGCCGCGCAGCACGGCGACCCGGTCGCCGAGGGACATCGCCTCGGACTGGTCGTGCGTGACGTAGACGGTGGTGACCCCCAGCTCCTTGGTGAGCTGGGCGATTTCCGCGCGCAGGTGGTTGCGGAGCTTGGCGTCGAGGTTGGAGAGCGGCTCGTCCATCAGGAAGACCGAGGGGCGGCGGGAGATGGCCCGCCCCATGGCGACGCGCTGGCGTTCGCCGCCGGAGAGCTGGCCGGGGTAGCGGTCGAGGACGCCTTCGATGCCGAGCATCCGGGCGGTGGCCTCGATCTGTTCGGTGGCGTCCTCGCGCGGGTTCTGGAGCTTGAGCGGGAAGCCGATGTTGCCCCGGTTGGTCATGCTCGGGTAGAGGGCGAAGTTCTGGAAGACCATCGCCATGCCCCGTTCGCGGGGCTGGAGATGGGAGGCAGGCACGCCGTCGAGCAGGATCTCCCCCTCGGTGACCTCCTCCAGCCCCGCGATCATCCGCAGGACGGTGGATTTGCCGCAGCCCGAGGGGCCGAGCAGCACCACGAACTCACCGGGTGCGATGTCGAGCGAGAAGTGGTCCACTGCGCGCGGACCGCGTCCGTACGCCTTGCTGATGTCCTGCAGAGAGATCGCGCGAGTCATGAGGTTCCGCCCATGGAAAAGTGATGCGGCTGCACTGTGGGAGCGGCTGCGTGGCCTGAAGTTAGCCCACGGTGCGGGGCGTGTGAATGACTCGCGCGAAGGTTGCGACGGGAGAGGACGGCGGAGCCGGAAGTGCCAGGGTTGATTCCGGTTGTCGCAATTTTTTCGCCCTGGCGGCAAGGGAGTTGACGGGTGCGGCGGGGTGCTGCGACGGCCCCGCGACCGCGCCCGCGGGGTCACTGGGCCGCGGTCACCAGGACCGGGAAGCCATTGAGCACGGCGGTCCCGGAGAGCGGGTCGAGGAGGGTGCCGTCGAGCAGTTGGTTGACGTTGGTCCCGGGCCGGGCGGCGGCGACCGACTGCCGGGTGCCGGGGCGGCCGTGCCCCCAGCCGTGCGGCAGGCTCACCACCCCGGCGCGGACCGTGTCGGTGATCTCGGCGGGCGCCTCGACCGCTCCTCCCGCCGCCTCGATCCGGGCGGTGGCGCCGTCCACGAGGCCGATCCGGTGCGCGTCCTCGGGGTGGATCTGGAGGGTGCAGGTGTTCGTACCCCGGTTGAGCGCCGGGACGTTGTGCATCCAGCTGTTGTTGGAGCGCAGGTGGCGGCGGCCGACGAGGACCAGCGGGGCCGGGGTGTCGCCGAGCGCCGCCCGCAGCCGGTGGAGGTCGGCGGCGAGCGGCTCCGGGAGCAGCTCGATCCGGCCGCTGCGGGTCCTGAGGACTTCGGGCAGCCGGGGGCGGAGCGGGCCCAGGTCGATGCCGTGCGGGTGGGCGAGCAGGTCGTCGAGGGTGAGGTCGTACGGGCCCAGCCGCAGCATCAGGTCGAGCCGGCGCTCGGGTCCGGTGGTTCCCGAGAGGCGTTCGGCGAGCTCCCCCGGTGCTCCGGCCCGGTCGAGTGCGGCGGCGACGGCGTACGCGTCGACCGTCTCCGGCGGTGCACCGTGGTTGCCGCCGACGGCGAGGATCAGCCGGGCGAGGATCTCGCTCTCGTCGAGGGCCCCTTCGTCCAGCGGCACGGCCGGTCGGGTGTAGCGGACCTGGTTGCGTACCGCGAGGGTGTTGAGCGCGAAGTCGAAGTGGGCGGAGCGGGAGGGCGGCGGCGGGGGCAGCACGACGTCGGCGTGGCGGGAGGTCTCGTTGAGGTACGGGTCGACGCTGACCATGAAGTCGAGCCCGCCGGTGAGCGCCCGGTCGAGCCGGTCGCCGTCGGGGGCGGAGAGCACCGGGTTGGAGGCGAGCACCACGAGGGCGCGGATGCGGTCCTCGCCGGGGGTGTCGATCTCCTCCGCCAGTGCGGCCATGGGGAGTTCGCCCTTGGCCTCGGGGTGTCCGGAGACCCTGCTGTGCCAGCGGCCGAGGGCGAAGCCCTTGCCGGGGCCCGCGGGGCGCGGGGCGCGTGCGGTGGCGGCGAGCGGGAAGAGGGCGCCACCAGGGCGGTCGAGGTTGCCGGTGAGGATGTTGAGGACGTCCACCAGCCAGCTGGCCAGAGTCCCGTGCGCGACGGTGCAGCTGCCGATGCGGGCGTAGACGGCGGCGGTCGGCGCGGCGGCGAGTTCCCGCGCGACGGCACGGACCGTGGCCGGGTCGAGGTCGCAGGGTCCTGCGACCGCTTCCGGGGTGAAGTCCGCGAGCGCGTCGGCGAGCCGGTCGAGTCCGTCCAGGTGATCGGCGAGTGCTCCGGGGGCGGCGAGCTTCTCCGCGACGAGTACGTGGGCGAGGCCGGCGAGCAGCAGGGCGTCCGCGCCGGGCCGGATCGCGAGGTGGCGTCCGGCGAGCTTGGCCGTACGGGTGCGGCGCGGGTCGACGACGGTGAGCGTGCCGCCCCGGGCGAGGAGCGCCTTGAGCCGGCCGGGGAAGTCGGGGGCGGTGCAGAGGCTTCCGTTGGATTCCAGCGGGTTGGCGCCGATGAGCAGCAGGTGGTCGGTGCGGTCGAGATCGGGTACGGGGATGGCGTTGGCGTCCCCGAAGAGCAGCCCGCTGGAGACGTGTTTGGGCATCTGGTCGAGGGTGCTGGCGCTGAAGACGTTGCGGGTGCGCAGCGCGGCGACGAGCAGGGGCGGGTAGAGGCCGCCGGCCATGGTGTGGACGTTGGGGTTGCCGAGGACGAGCCCGGCGCTCTGCGGGCCATGAGCCTCCGTGACCTCGCGGAAGCGTGTGGCGACGGTGTCGAACGCCTCCTCCCAGGTCGCCTCGCGCAGGACTCCCTCATGGCGGACGAGCGGGGTGCGGAGCCGGTCGGGGTCGGCGTCGAGGCCGCCGAACGCGGCTCCCTTGGGGCAGATGAAACCCCGGCTGAAGACATCGTCGTGGTCCCCGCGCACCCCGGTGACGGTGCTCCCCTCGATGGTGAGGGTCAGTCCGCAGGTGGCCTCGCAGAGTGGGCAGATGCGGGGTGCGGTACGGGAGTTGGCGGACACGGGACCTCCCCGGGGAGCGACTGGGTCAGCGCGAGCATACCGACCGGTACGCATGCCGGGGAGCCCCTGAACGGGACGGGTCGGGACGCCGGACGGGGAAGCCCCCTCAGTCGAGCACCCGCGCGAGGTAGGCGTGCAGCAGCACCCGGACCTCCGCGACGATCGCCGGATCACCGGACGGGTCCTCGCGGAAGGCGAGTTGGAGCGTGGCGTCGGCCGCCTCCACGCCGACCAGGACGGCCCGCCGCAGGTCCTCGTCCGGGCTGCCGCCCAGGTGTCCCGCGAGGAGTTCGGCGAGCCGGTCCGCGAGCCGGTGGTTCGCCTGGTGCTGGGGGTCGTCGGCGTGCGCGGCGGCGCCGAAGTCGACCTGGGCGAAGCCGGGGAGCGTACGCCGCATCGCCAGGTACTCGTCGAGCACGACGTCGATCGCGCCCCGCCAGTCGGCCGCGGGTACGGCGGCGAGCCGGGTGGTCAGGTGCTCGGTGTAGGAGTTGAGGTTGCGCACCGCGAGGGCGTCCACCAGGGCGCGCTTGTTGGGGAAGAAGCGGTAGACGGACCCGATGGGCACCTCGGCGCGGAGGGCGACGGCCCGGGTGGAGAGCTCCTCGTAGCCGGCCTCGTCGAGGAGCGCGGCGCAGGCGTCGAGTATCCGGGTGAGCCGTTCGGCGCTGCGCTGCTGGACGGGGGTGCGGCGCAGTCTCGGTTTCGGGTGGGACACGGCCCCATCATGCCGGAGCCCGCCCGGTCCCCACCCGGCCCCCGGACGCGCGGCGATTGGCGTTGACGGGCCCCTTCTCCATTCCTACGGTGGTCCATAGGATTCACCTTCCACGGTTCCCGCGCGCCCCCGAGGGCCGCCGGGGGCCCGTCTCGGCACCGGGAGCGGCGGTATGGGCGGCACGGACGGCACACGCGGTACACGGAACACGCCCGGCACGGACACCCCGCCCGGCACGGACACCCCGGGCGGCGCGGGCATCAGCGGGGGCGGGGGCGGGACCGCGTCCGGCGGGCGCCTGGCGTACTCCACCGGATTCGGCAACGAGCACAGCTCGGAGGCGGTGCCGGGCGCACTGCCGCACGGACGCAACTCCCCCCAGCGCGCACCGCTGGGGCTGTACGCGGAGCAGCTCAGCGGCTCCGCCTTCACCGAGCCCCGGGCCCGTAACCGCCGCTCCTGGCTGTACCGGATCCGGCCCTCCGCCGCGCATCCGGCGTTCGTCCGCTCCGCCAACGGCTCGCTCCGCTCGGCGCCGTTCACGGAGACCGTGCCCGATCCCAACCGGCTCCGCTGGGACCCGCTGCCCGCCCCCTCCCCCGGAACCGACTTCGTCGCCGGGCTGTGGACCCTCGGCGGCAACGGCGACGCGGCCGGCCGCACCGGCATGGCGGTGCACCTGTACCACGCCGACTCCTCCATGACGGAGCGCGTGTTCAGCGACTCTGACGGCGAGCTGCTGATCGTCCCCGAGCAGGGTTCCCTGCTGCTCCGCACCGAGTTGGGCCTGCTCCGCGCCGCTCCCGGCGAGGTGGCGCTGATCCCGCGCGGGGTGCGCTTCCGGGTCGAGCTGCTCGACGCGACTGCCCGGGGGTACGTCTGCGAGAACTACGGAAGCCCCTTCGAGCTCCCGGAGTTGGGCCCGATCGGTGCCAACGGACTGGCCAACGCACGGGACTTCCGCGCCCCGGTGGCCGCGTACGAGGACCGCGAGGGGCCGGTCGAGGTGATCAACAAGTTCTGCGGCAACCTCTGGACGGCGACGTACGACCACTCACCGCTGGACGTCGTCGCCTGGCACGGCAGCCACACGCCGTACGTCTACGACCTGCGCCGTTTCAACGTGATCGGCACCATCAGCTACGACCACCCCGACCCGTCGGTCTTCACCGTGCTGACCTCGCCGACCGACACCCCGGGGCTGGCCGACGTCGACTTCGTGGTCTTCGCCCCGCGCTGGCTGGTCGGCGAGGACACCTTCCGGCCGCCCTACTTCCACCGGAACGTGATGAGCGAGTACATGGGGCTGATCGAGGGCGCGTACGACGCGAAGGCCGGCGGGTTCGTCCCGGGCGGCGGTTCGCTGCACAACATGATGTCGGCGCACGGTCCGGACCGGGAGACCTTCGACCGGGCGAGCACGGCCGAGCTCGTACCGCAGCGGATCGACGACGGGCTGGCGTTCATGTTCGAGACGCGCCGCCCGCTGACGCTCACCGGTCACGCCGCCTCCGCCCCCCATCTCCAGCGCGGTTACGACGGGGTGTGGCAGGGTCTGGACAGCAACTTCCGGCCCTAGGCCGTGTCCGACCATGCGCGTCGGATCGGCGGGCGGTGTCCGGTGCGGTGCATCGCAAGGCGGAGGGCCGCCCGTGTACTGGATGTACACGGGCGGTCCGACAACGCAGCGAGGTGCCGTGCCGGGCGCCGCCCGCCCGACGGGAATGGTCGGACACGGCCTGGCTTCCATGTCCGGCGAGCCGGCGCGAGACCAGGAGGTGGACCGGATGCAGGCAGGACGTACGGACCGTGGCCGGACCGGACGGGGCGGACCGGCCGCCCCGGAGGGGACCACGGGCGACCGGGGTACGGAGACGGGGACGGCCGCCTTCGCCCCCGACTCCCTGGTGCTGAACGGGAAGCTCCCGCTCTGGTACCAGGTCTCGCAGTCCCTGCGCGCCTCGATACTCGGCCGTCCGCACGACGCCCCTCCCCGGCTGCCGACCGAGGAGCGGCTCGCCGCCCACTACGGGGTGAGCGTCCTGACCATGCGCCAGGCGCTCAAGGAGCTGGAGTCGGAGGGACTGATCAGCCGGCAGCGGCGGCACGGCACCTTCATCGAGCCCCGGGCCAGGCGGGTCTCGCCGGTACGGGTGCTCGGGTCCGTCGACGCGATCGTGGCCCAGCAGTCGGGCGAGCGGACGACGGTCCTCGGCCACGGCCCCACCGCCGTGCCCGGCGAACTGGCCCACCACTTCCCGGACTGCGCCGAGGTGGTCGGCTACCGGCGGCTGCGCTGCGACGCGGTGACCGGTGAGCCCGTCAACTGGGCGGAGAACATGGTGCGTCCGGAGGTCGCCGCCCGGGTCGACGCCGCCGAGCTGGAGCGGTGGCCGATGACGAAGATCCTGCGGGACACGGCGGGCGTGCCGATATCCCGGATCACCGACACGGTGGAGGCCCGCCTCGCCGACCCGGCCACCGCCGAGCTGCTGCGGGTGCCGCTGCTCAGCCCGATCCTCCACTTCACCGGCGTCACCTACGACACCGGCGGCCGGGTGGTCGACGTGGCCCGCATCCACTACCGGGGCGACCGGTTCTCCTTCTCGGTGACGGTGGACGCGGACTGACCGGACACGGCGCCCCTGGCCGGGTACGGCGGCCCCTGACCGGACACGGCGCCCCGCGGGGGCTCGTGGCGGTTCGCGCGTACGCCGGGAGTGGCCGGGAGCCCGGCCGGACGCCCCGCCGCCCCGTTACGATGCCCGGAGCGGCGGACGTGGCGAGCGGGGGGACGACACCGTGGCAGCGGATTCCCGGAGGGACACCGGCCCGGAGGCCGCCCACCTCACCCTGGACGAGCTGATGCCGTGGTCCGTACGCCCGATGCGGACCGGCAGGTCCTGGGTCACCGGCCCCGACCCGGCGGCCCTGAAAGCGCGCTGGGAGCGACTGGCGCGGGCCGGCGGCGAGGAGCAGGAACGGCTGTTCCGGCCCACCCGGTTCCGCGGTCCGCGCACTCCGGCCGCCGCGCTGCCCGGACAGGCCACCTCCACCGCACGGTTCGCCCGGGACCCCGGTGCCTACCCGGAGCCGGTGCGCGTCCTGCACGGGCCGTTCGACGAGCAGTGGCTGATTCCGGACCATCGGCTGATCGACGCGGCCCGCCCCGAACTCTGGCGGGTGGCCGACGCCCACCAGCTCTTCACCGTCGAGCACGGGTACCTCCCCGGCGACTGCGGCCCCGTCCTGTCGGTGACCGCGCTGCTCCCCGACGGGTACGCGCCGGCCGGCCGGCCCGGACGCGTCCGGCCGCTCTTCCGGCGTCCGGGCGGGGCCGAACCCAATCTGGCCCCGGGGCTGCGCGCCGCACTCGGGTCCGCCGGTCTCGGCGGGGGCGCCGGTCCGGGCCCGGGCGGCGGGGAGCCGGCGACCCCCGAGGCGCTGCTCGCCTGGACCCTGGCCGCCGCGCGCCCCTCCCCCGGCGGATGCCTCGTACCGCTGCCCCGCGACGGGGCACTCTGGTCGGCCGGGGTGGAGCTGGGCCGCGAGCTGCTCCGGCTCCATCTGCGCGGGGCTCGGGGCGGGGAGCGTCCCCGGCTGCCGGGCGGGCGGCGGCCCTACGTGCGGTCCGCGGTGCCGCCCCGGCCCGGCTCGGTGGCGTACGACGCGGGGAGCGAAACGCTGCTGCTCGACGAGGGGCGGATCGCCCCGGTGCCGGCCGGGGCCTGGGAGTTCCGGGCGGGCGGCGCACGGATGCTGGAGGTGTGGTTCGGCCGGCGGGCGGCCGCGTGGACCGGCGCGGAGCGGGTCGGGCTGGACGCGGTGGGACCGGCCGCCTGGCCCCGGGAATGGACCTCGGAGCTGCTGGAGCTGATCACCGTACTGGCCCTGCTCGACGGAGTACGCGACCGGCAGCGGGAGTTGGCCGAGCGGATCGGCGCGGCCCGCACCATCGAGCGGGAAGAACTGCGGGCGGCCGGGGTGCTGCCGGTTCCGGCGGCGGCGCGGCGCCCGGCGACGGTGCTCGGCGGGCAGGAGGAGGGGCCCGAGGGGCAGTTCACCCTGGTGTGAGCACCGTGCCCGGCAGACGGCAGTTCGAAGACGCGGCCCCAGGGGCTTGCGGGGAATCAAGGTGTTGCTTCCCCGCAGGCCCTTAGGACCGTCGGCCGGGTACGGGCCGGCCGACGGGGGTGCGGGCGCGGGAGAACCAGTACGGGCACGGAGTGCCGGGCGGGGAGGGGGCCCGGCGTACGCACGCCTTTCATCCGGGTCTCCGTGTCCGCATCCGACGGATGCCGCCGGACGCCCGGGGAGGACGGGCGGGCAGGCGGCAGCATCGCATCAGGACATCGGGGCGGAGACTTCCGGGCAGAGCGATCTCCCGGGCCGACCCGCGCGAGGGCCGACCCGGTGGCGGCCGGGCCTGTTTCGGCAGGACCGGTCCGGCAGGCCGACCCGTCAGTGGCGACTGCCGAAGAGCGAGCGCCGCAGTCTCCGCAGCGGGGCGAAGAGCGATACGCGGGCGCTCTTGCTGCCGTGGCGGTGCGCGGCGTCGCGCGAGGTCAGCTCGCGCATCAGCAGCGTCGCCTCGGCCGCCTCGCGCTGCGGGACGGCAGGGCCGCCGAGCACCGCGAGATGGCGGTCGAGCCGCGAACTGGTCGCACTGCTTCCACATGTGATGGCAGGCACGCGCGGCCTGCTGCGGACCGTTATCTGTTCCATGTCACTCCCCACCCGTACGAGGGCACCCGGTGCGGGCAGGTTAACCCTATCGCTCCGCGAGGACACACGCGTATCCCGGGCGCAGGATTACGTACACGCATGCGGTGGTTGACGGTGCGTCACGCGATTCGCCTGATACGGGAGGGACTTGGAGGATTCGTGAAGTCCCCGCGCCCGGCCGCACCCACCCCCCTCACGTTCCCTGCGCCCGGCGCACTCCACCGGGACGAGGGACCACACCCGTCGGGGAAACCCGGTGCGCCGGGCCGTACGTTGGCGGATCATGGGCGCATGTCTGCCAACCTCGAGTCCGCGCTGCCGATCCGGCTCACCGTCGATGACAGCGACTCCCCCTCCGACGTGATGGACTCGCTGTTCCTCGGCCGCTTCACGACGGGCGAGCAGCCGTACGCGCACAGCTCCTCGCTGGACCGCGTGAAGCCGGGCAAGACGCTCGTACCGTCGGACGCCACGGTGGTACGGACCGCCCGCGAGGACAACCGGAGCGCGACGCTCGCCGAGGGCGAGGGCTGGACCCTGCTCGCGCGGCGGTGGAGCCGGGGCGCCGACGTCAACGTCACCGCTACCAGCGCCGAGCTGGCGGAGCGGGTCCTCAAGGAGGCGACGGACGGCGTCCAGGACGAGCCCGAACCCCAGCCCGAGGACGTGAGCATGGGTTTCTGGTACGTCTCGCCGCAGCGCGGGCCGCACCGCACCACGCGCCAGATCTCCGCGGGTACCTGGGACCAGGTCCGCCCCAACTACTCGGCGCGGGTGGCCGGGGCGATGGACGGGCTGATGAAGGTCACCCCGGACGACATCTCCGGGCGGCTGCTGCTGTTGCACGGCCCGCCCGGGACCGGGAAGACCTCGGCGCTGAGGACGCTGGCCCGCGCCTGGCGCGACTGGTGCCAGGTGGACTGCGTCCTGGACCCGGAGCGTCTCTTCAACGACGTCGGCTACCTGATGGACATCGCGATCGGCGAGGACGACGGCTCGGAGAAGGGGCGGTGGCGGCTGCTGCTCCTGGAGGACTGCGACGAACTCATCCGGGGCGAGGCAAAGCACACGGCGGGCCAGGCGTTGTCCCGGCTGCTCAACCTGACCGACGGCCTGCTCGGCCAGGGCCGGAACGTCCTGGTGGCGGTCACCACCAACGAGGACCTGGAGCGGCTGCACCCGGCGGTCGTCCGGCCCGGCCGCTGCCTGGCCCGGATCGAGGTCGGCCCGCTGAGCAGGCCCGAGGCGGTGTCCTGGCTGGGTACGGACGAGGGCGTCGGCCGCGAAGGGGCGACCCTGGCCGAGCTGTTCGCGCTGCGCCGGGGCAGCGGCCCGGCCTCCGTGCCGAAGCAGGAAGCGGGCGCGGAGGCGGGCCTGTACCTGTGAGCGGCGGGCGGCGCGCGGCGGACCCGGGCACGTGCCTGCCGCGTGACGCCCCGCCCTCACTCCTCGTACGCCGCCCGCAGCGCGCCCTCGACGAGGGCGAGGGCGTCGGCGCGGGAGAGGCCGAGGCGCCTGGCCTCGTCCGCGTACGCCTGCGCGGCGGTCGCGGCCCTGCGGTCCGCCGCGTCCCCGGCCGCCGCGACGAAGGTGCCGTTGCGGCCGCGGGTCTCGATGACGCCGTCGGCCTCCAGGGCGCGGTAGGACTTGGCCACCGTGTTGGCGGCCAGGCCGAGTTCCCCGGCGAGCCCGCGCACGGTCGGCAGCCGGTACCCGACCGGGAGCGCGCCCGAGCGGGCCTGTTCGGAGATCTGCGCGCGCAGTTGCTCGTACGGGGCGGTGCCGGTGTCCGGGTCGATCACGATCGTCAGAGTCACGGTGCAGATTCTGCACCTCCCGCCCGGAAACCCGGAGGCGGCCCGTCGATTCCCCCGCATAGGGTCGGTCCCGTCCACACCCCTCTCCGGGAGAGGGCCGCGCCATCGGCGCCTGGTCCGGAATCACCGGGCGCGCACGACGGAGGTACGCCATGTCCGCACACCCGGGATCGCCCACCGCCCGAGCCGATGACGGGGCGGGCAACGGCGCCGCCGAAAGGACCGCCGAGGTGACCGGCGGGACGACCGGCGAGGTGACCGTCGTCCTGACCAAGGCCGGGCGGACCAAGATCCGCTACCCGGCCCGCAGGCTGGCCGACGACGGCAGCCGGGTGACCGTCCTCGCCCCGTGGGCAGCCCCCGGGGTACGGGACTTCGGCTTCGTGACGTTCGCGCCGGGCGACGTGTTCACCGAGCACTACTGGCGCGACCGGTGGTACGCGGTGAAGGAGGTCCGTACGGGCGGAGGGCTGTTGAAGGGCTGGTACTGCGACATCACCCGCCCCTGCACCGTCACCGGCGAAGAAGTGCTGGTCGAGGACCTGGACTTGGACCTCTGGGTGTCCGCGGACGCCTCGGAGGTCCTGCGCCTGGACGAGGACGAGTTCGCGGAGAGCGGGCTCGCCGAGCGTGATCCGGCGGCGGCCGCGGCGGCGGCCGACGCCCTGGACGCGCTAGAACGCCTCGCCCGCGCCGGCCGTCTCCCGGACCTGCTCGCCCCCGCAGGCGCGTGACCTCCGCCCCGCCCCCCGCCATCCCTTCCGCGCCGCCGCCCGCCGAGGCGTCGCCCCTGAGAACACGTCAGACGGCCGGGACCTCCCTCCCGGCCGCCGGTTCGCCGGCGCACGGCGCGGGTGCCTCGCGGGCCGGGCCGCCGGCCACGAGTTCGACCTCGAAGCCCGCGTCGTTCTCCAGGTAGGCGGCCCGGTGCCCCTCGCCGCCCGCGTAGGGGTGCCGGTCGGCGAAGAGCAGTCGCCAGCCGTGGTCGGGGGCCTGTGCCACGAGCGTGTCGAGCGCCTCCCGGTCCTCGACGTGGAACGCCAGGTGGTTGAGGCCGGGGCGGAGGCGGTCGTGGGTCCGCGCGACGGCGTCCGGCGACTCCTCGATCACGACGTAGCTGTCGCCGCGCCGCCAGCTGCGGCCGTGGGACCAGCGCTGGTACGGCAGGTGGCCCAGCCGGCCGAGCAGCCAGTCCCATCCGGGCGCGGCGGCCGCCAGGTCGGAGACCCACAGCTCGACGTGGTGCACCCGTCCGGTACCGGCCCCGGCGGACGGCAGCGGGACGGCGCGGCGCGGGACGGCGGGGTCGTGGGCGACCGGGTCGCCGTCCTCGTGCCAGTGGATCAGGAAACGCTCGCCCGACCGGTATCCGTCGAGGCCGGCCCGGCAGTACGCGACCATGTCCTCGGGCAGCGCGTCCAGCCGGTACCAGTCCAGCTCCGAGCACTTGTCGGGCTCCGCGTTGTACGGCACCCGCTCGGGGTCGTACTCCGCTTCGAAGAACCAGCCGGTGCGCGGGCTGCCGCCGGGACCCCGGTGGTGCATGACGAGCGCGACGCGCAGTTCCTCCGGCTGGAGGGTGACACCGGTCTCCTCGGCCGCCTCGCGGATCATCGCCTCGCGCACGTCCTCGCCGTCCTCCAGGTGACCGGAGGGCAGGTGGAGGAGGCCGTCGGCGTAGCCCGTGCCGGCCCGGCGGGCGAGCAGCACCCGGGGGCCGCGCCGGATGATCAGGTGGACGTCGACGACCTCGGTGTGGCGGTAGCGGGGTTCGGCGCGGGCCACGACGGCGTACCGTTCGTCGTCCACGTCCTTGCCCCAGAGGCGGGAGTCCCCGGAGAGCGGTTCGTGGTGGACCCGCTCGGTGTGCGGGGCGAGCAGGGCGGTGAGCAGGGCGGCGGAGACGCCCACCCCGTTCCACACCCCTTCGATCAGGACGAGCCGCCCGCCGGGCTTCAGCAGGCCGAACCAGGTGTCCAGGGCGGCCACCGGGTCGGGCAGCGCCCAGAGGACGTGCCTGACCAGGACGGTGTCGAACCGCCGGTCGCCCACGGGCGGGCGGGCGGCGTCTCCGATCAGCACCTCGGCGCCGGTGCCGGCGAGTTTGTCTCGGGCCTGCGCGACCATGCGGGGCGACTGGTCGACGCCGGTGACCCGGTGCCCCTGGCCCGCGGCGAGCAGGGAGAGGCTGCCGGTGCCGCAGCCGAGGTCGAGGATCTCGCAGGAGGTGACGGGGAGCCAGTTCTGCAGGCGCTGTGCCCAGGCGTCGCGGACGACGGGGTCGAGCAGTCCGTGGTCGGGTTCTTCGTCGAAGGAGTCGGCGGCCTCGTCCCAGTAACTGATCGTCGTCATGGCCTCCATGGTCCCAGCCCGTACCCGCCCCCACGGTGCGGACGGTACGAATTGCGACCGGTCGGAGCCGTACACGGCAAGGATTGCGGCCGGGCGGGCGGCCGGCGCGAGGTTCCACCGCCCGGCCCGCCCGCCACCGGATGATCTCCCGGCCTCCGGCGATCCGCTCCGTACCGCACCCGGCCCCGCGCCGAGCGCCGGGTGCGGTACGGGAACGCCGGTCAGCCGAGGGCCGAGGTGCAGTCCGTCGGGGTGGCGTGGGCCGGGTCGAGCGCGTTGGCCACCTCGTGGAAGGCGATCTTGTCGGTGGTGCCGATGAGGACGTGTTCGGAGACGTCGACCGCGCACAGGTCCTGGAGCAGGACGTTGCGGACGTTCGCGCCGCTCAGGTACTGGGTGCGGTAGGGGGTGACGACCTCGTCGTACCGGGTCGAGATGACGGTGTACTTCACTCCGGCCACCGTGTCGGGAACGGAGTTGAGCTTGGTGACGAACGGCGATCCGGCCACCTGGTCGGCGAGGCCGGGGGTGGCGGCGTTCAGCAGGGGCTCCGCGCCGGGGAAGTACGGCAGCAGCTTGGTCAGCCCGAGGAGGGTGGTGCCGTGGTTGTCGGGGGCTAGTGCGACGAGCGCGTTCACCTTGGCGGCGCCGCCGAGGAACTTCAGGTAGTAGTTCGGCATCATGCCGCCCTGCGAGTGGCCCACGAGGTCGGCCTTGGAGGTGCCGGTGGCGGCGAGCACCTTGTCGACGAACGTGCGGAGCTGGGCGGCCGACTGGTCGATGGGGCCGAGACCGTTGAAGACCGGCACGCCGGGGAGCTGTCCGTAGTCGAGCGAGAAGACGCAGTAGCCCCGCGCCACCAGGTAGGGGGCGAGCACGAGCCAGTTGTCGACGGAGTTCCCGAAGGTTCCGTGGACGAGGACGACGGGGCGCGGGTGGGCGGCGGAGGGCTTGCAGGAGTAGTCGTTCCAGCCGCTCGTGGTGGCCGCGGCCTCACCGGCCGAAGGAGCGGCCGAGGCGGCGGCGGCCGAGGGGCCGGCGAGGGCGGCGACGGCGAGGAGCAGCGCGGCGAACGTTCTGCGCGCACGCGGGGCTCGCGGTGTACGGGTCCAGGGCAGCATCGTGGGATCTCCTTGCGGCTCAGGGAGTGCGATGTGGGGGTGTGCCCTGTGGCCCGGACCACAAGCTTTATGTGCTCATGCCAAATTACGCACCAGTAGATTCGCGGGGGAAGTTACGCGTCGGTAAAAAATGCCCCGCCGCGCCGGCACCCACCCCGCCCCCTCCCCCGCGACGGGCCGCACCTCCGCGCACCGGGGCGCGTTCAAATCGAACACCACACCCCGCCCCCGGGTGGCGAAGGTCATGCACCGCGCCCCGGACGAGGGCCCGGAAGGCGTCTCGACCCCAAGTGCCGCACCAGGCGGCGAGGGTGACGGACCGGCATCCCACCTCCGCACCCCCTGTTCGAATACTTCCGCACCGACCGGGTCCTTACCCGCTCGCCGACCAGCGGTGATGGAGTTAAGGTAATCGAACGAACGTACGAGGAACGTATCGGGCAAAGGTCGGAAATGGGGTGGCGGAATGGAGGTGCGGCATGGCGGGCTTCACCCATCTGCACGTCGCGTCCGGTTACTCCGCCCGCTACGGCGCCGCCCACCCCGAGCACCTCGCGCGGCGGGCGGCCGAGCTCGGCATGGCGGAGCTCGCGCTCACCGACCGGTCCACCGTGACCGGCGCTGTTCGATTCGCTCAGGCATGCGCCCGGGAAGGGGTACGGCCGGTCTTCGGCATCGACCTCGCGGTGGAGGCCCTCGCCCCGCCGCCTCCGGCCGAGCGCCCGCGCACCCCGGCGCGCGGGGGCTCCCATGTCGTGGAACCGCCGCTGCGCGTGGTGCTGCTCGCCCAGGACCGGGCGGGCTGGGCGCGGCTGTGCCGCATCACGTCGGCTGCGCACGCCGGCGCGGTGTCCGGTACGGCGCCGGTGGTGCCGTGGGCGGCGCTGCGTGAGCACGGCGGCCCCGGTCTGACCGTGCTGCTGGGCCCCCTGTCGGAGCCGGTACGGGCGCTGGCGGGGGGCCGTGAGGACGTCGCGGTGAAGCTGCTGGCGCCGTGGCGGCAGCTCTTCGGGGCCGGGCTGCGGCTGGAGGCCGTGGCGTACCGGCGGGCCGGCACGGGTCCGGGGTCGCTGCGGCTGGCCGCCCGTACCCTGGCGCTGGCCGACCGTACCGGCGTCACCGCCGTGCTCTCCAACGCGGTCCGCTACGCCGACCCCGCCCAGCACCGGCTGGCCGACGTGCTGGACGCCGCACGGCTGCTGCGCCCCGTCGACCGGCGCAGTCTGGACAGCGGGCAGCGCTGGCTCAAGGGCGAGGGCCCCATGATCGCCGTCGCCCGCGCGGTCGCCGCGTCCGCGGGGCTGGACGACCGCCGGGCGCGCCGGCTCCTCGCGGACACCGCCGCGACGGCCGCCGGATGCGTCCTCGACCCGGTGGCGGACCTCGGGCTGGGCACCCCGCACTTCCCGGAGGCGTCCCTGTTCGGCGCCGGGCCGGACGCCGGGGGCGCCGCCCGGCTGCTGCGCGAACGCGCCGAGGCGGGGCTGGTCCGCCGGGGCCTGGACCGCGACGCGGACGCCCGGGAGCGGCTCGACATGGAGCTCGGGGTGATCTCCCGGCTGGGGTACGACTCGTACTTCCTCGCCGTCGGCCAGGTGGTGGCGGACATCCGGGAGCTGGGCATCCGGGTCGCGGCCCGGGGTTCCGGGGCGGGCTCGATGGTCTGCCACACCCTGGACATCGCCACCGCCAACCCGCTGGAGCACCGGCTGCTGTTCGAACGTTTCCTCAGCGAGCGGCGCGGCTCGCTCCCGGACATCGACATCGACGTGGAGTCGGCGCGGCGGCTGGAGTGCTACGACGCGGTCTTCGCCCGGTTCGGCAAGGAGCGGGTCGCGGTCACCGCGATGCCCGAGACCTACCGGGCCCGCCGGGCGCTGCGGGACACCGGCCTCGCCCTGGGCATCGCCCCGGACGAGGTGGACCGGATCGCCAAGAGCTTCCCGCACCTGCGGGCCTCGGACATCACCAGCGCCCTCGCCGAGCTGCCCGAGCTGCGGCAGCTGGCGTCGGAGGCGAAGCGGTACGGGCCGCTGTGGGAGCTCGCCGAGGGGCTCGACTCCCTGGTGCACGGCATGGCCATGCACCCGTGCGGCGTGATCATCAGCGACGCGGGTCTGCTGGACCGGCTGCCGGTGCAGCCCACCCCGCAGGGCGACTACCCGATGGCCATGGCGGCGAAGGAGGAGGTGGAGGCGCTGGGCAACATCAAGCTCGACGTGCTCGGGGTGCGGATGCAGTCCGCGATGGCCCACGCCGTCGACGAGATCGAACGCGCGACCGGCGACCGGATCGACCTGGACGACCCGGAGCAGGTGCCGCTCGACGACGTCTTCGCGTTCAAGCTGATCCAGCAGAGCGAGACGATCGGGCTGTTCCAGCTCGAATCGCCCGGTCAGCAGGACCTGCTCTCCCGCCTCCAGCCCCGCAACCCGCAGGACGTCATCGCCGACATCAGCCTCTTCCGCCCCGGACCGGTCGCCGGGGGCATGCCCGAGCGGTACGTCGCCGCGCGGCACGGGCGGGCCCCCGCCTACGCCCACCCGGACCTCGAACCGGTGCTCGCCGACACCTACGGCGTGACCATCTGGCACGAGCAGATCATCGAGACCCTCTCCGTGATGACCGGCTGCGACCGGGCGATGGCCGAGGTGGCCCGCCGGGCGCTCGGCGACCGCGAGCGGCTGCCCGCCATCGGCAGGTGGTTCCACGACCGCGCGTCCGCCCGGGGGTACGGCCCCGAGGTCCGGGCGAAGGTGTGGGCGACCGTGGAGGCGTTCGGCGCCTACGGCTTCTGCCGCGCGCACGCGGTGGCCTTCGCCGTACCGGCCCTGCAGAGCGCCTGGCTCAAGGCGCACCACCCGGCGTTCCTCCTCGCCGGGCTGCTCGAACACGACCCCGGGATGTGGCCCCGGCGCGTCATCGTCGCCGACGCCCGCCGCCGGGGCGTGCCCGTGCTGCCCGTGGACGTCAACCGCTCCCGTACCCGGTACGTGGTGGAGCGGGCCGGCGACGAGCGGTGGGGGGTGCGGCTCGCGCTCTCCTCCGTACGCGGCATCACCGAGGACGAGAGCGCCCGGATCGAGGCCGGCGCGCCCTACGACTCGCTGTCGGACTTCTGGCAGCGGGCCCGCCCCAGCCGGCCGCTGGCCGAACGCCTGGTCGAGATCGGTGCGTTCGGCGGGCTCGGGGACGGCCGGCTCACCCGGCGGGACCTGCTGCTGCACGTCGCCGAACTGCACCGGCAGTCCCGCGCCCGGTCCGCCGGTGACGGGCAGCTCGCCCTCGACGCGGGCACGGCGGGCGGGGCGGAGCCGAGCGGTCTGCCGGAGATGACCGGCCGAGAGGCCCTGGACGCCGAGCTGAACACGCTGGGCATCGACGTGTCCCGGCACCTCATGGTCCACCACCACCGGCTGCTGCGGGAGATCGGCGCGACGGACGCCGCGCACCTGGCCGACGTGCGCCAGGGGCAGCAGGTCCTCGTCGCGGGGGTGCGGGCCTCCACCCAGACCCCGCCGATCGCCAGCGGCAAGCGGATCATCTTCGTCACCCTGGAGGACGGCTCGGGCATGGTCGACCTGGTCTTCTTCGAGGACTCCCACCCGGCGTGCGCGCACACCGTCTTCCACAGCGGGCTGCTGCTGGTGCGCGGCACCGTGCAGGTGCGCGGCAACCGGCGGTCGGTCGTCGGCACCATGGCCTGGGACCTGGACCGGATCGCGGCGGCCCGCCGCGACGACGGCCCCGCCGCCGCGCTCGCGCTGCTCGGCGGGGAGCGCCCGCACCCGACGCCCGCGCAGCCGGGGCGCACCCTGGCCAACGGCACCTCGGGCGCCCGGCTGCACCCGTACGCCGACCTCCAGCCCGCCGGCAGCCGCTCGGCCGACCTGCGCAAGCTCGGCCACACCAGCCAGGGGAGCGCGGGATGACGCCCCCTCGTCCGGCCGGACGCCACATCGCCCACCTCCACCTGCACGCCGTGCCGGACGAGGAGCGGTACGCCGACATCGTCGAGCTGATGTCCGGCGTCACCCCGCACGTCCAGGCCGTACCGCCCGACGCCGTCCAGCTGGACCTCACCTCGGCGCTGCGCTACTTCGGGCTGACCCCGTACGACCTGGTGCAACTGGTCATGCTCCGGCTCTTCGCGCTGTACGGGATCGAGTGCGGCGCGGGGCTGGCGGGCAACCGGATGCTGGCCGCCATGGCGGCCGACGCGTCCGGGCCGGGACAGACCACGGAGGTCCCCGGCGACCGGGCGGACTCGTGGCTGCGCCCCCGCCCGGTCACCGCGCTGCCCGGCATCGGCCGCGCCACCGCGACCACGCTCGGGCGGTACGGCGTGCACACCATCGGCCAGATCGCCGACCTGCCGCCGCTGACCCTCCAGCGTCTGCTCGGCGCGGGTCCCGCCCGGCTGCTGGCCGAACGCGCGCACGGCCACGACCCCCGCCCGGTCGTGCCGCAGGAGCCCGCGGCCCATCTCTCCGTCGACCGGGTGCTCGACCGGGACTGCCTCGATCCCGGCCAGCACCACCGGGCGGTGCTGGGGCTCGCCGAGCGGCTGGGCCGGCACCTGCGCGCCGGGCACCAGGTCGCCGGGCGCCTGACGCTCACCGTGCGGTACGCCGACCGGACGTCCAGCACCCGTACCCGTACCTCCCCCGAGCCCACCGGTCACTCCCCCCTCCTCGCCGCCACCGCCCTGGGGCTGCTGGACTCGCTCGGCCTGCAACGCGCCCGGGTGCGCGCCTACACGCTGCGCGCGGACGGCCTCTCGCCGGCCGGGGACGCCCCGCGCCAGCTCTCCCTGGACCCGGTCGACGACCGGTCCCGCGCCGCCGAAGCCGCCTCGGACCGGGCCCGCCGCCGCTTCGGCGCCGGGGCCGTACGGCCCGCGACCCTGGCACCGGCACCGGCGGGGACACCGACACCGCGCAGGCGTCCGCCCGCCGCGTGACCTGGGAGGGCCGGGCGGGGCGCGGGGAGCGGGGTACGTCCGTCCCTTGCGCCATTCGGCCCGCCCCGCCTGCGCGAATCGCCCCTCGCGCCGAGCGTGGAGGGCATGAACTTCGCCGGAGAGGTCAAACAGGCCGTCACCCCCCGGGCCGCCCTGCTCGTCCTCGGCGCGCTGGTCCTGCAACTGCTCTTCATCGCCTCCTACGTGGGCGCCCTGCACCGGCCGGTGGCCACCGACGTCCCCTTCGGCGTCGTGGCGCCCCCGCAGGTGTCCGAGCAGCTGATCACCGCGCTGGACGAGCTGCCGGGCGGCCCGCTGGACCCGCGCGCCGTGGACGACGCCGCCGAGGCACGCCGGCAGATCATGAACCGCGAGATCGACGGCGCGCTGCTGCTGAACCCCTCCGGCACGACCGACACCGTGCTGGTCGCCTCCGGCGGCGGCTCCGCGCTCGCCAACTCCCTGGGGAAGATCACCACCGAGGTCCTGGCCCAGCAGCAGCGCACCGCCCGGGTCGTGGACGTGGCCCCGGCCTCCTCCGACGACTTCGACGGGCTCTCGTCGTTCTACCTGGTCGTCGGGTGGTGCGTGGGCGGATACCTCTGCGCCTCGATCCTCGCGATCAGCGCCGGCTCCCGCCCCGCCAACGCGCGGCGCGCCCTCATCCGCACCCTGGTCATGGCCGTGTACGCGGTGCTGGGCGGCATCGGCGGCGCGCTCATCATCGGCCCCGTCCTCGGCGCGCTGCCCGGCAGCTTCTGGGGACTGGCGGGGCTGGGCGCGCTGGTCGTCTTCGCCACCGGGATGATCACCCTCGCACTGCAGGCGCTGACCGGCATCGTCGGCATCGGGCTGGCCGTCCTGATCATCGTGATCGCGGGCAACCCGAGCGCGGGCGGCGCCTTCCCGCTGCCGATGCTGCCGGACTTCTGGCGCACGATCGGCCCGGCCCTGCCCCCGGGCGCGGGCACCTGGGTCGCCCGCTCGATCGCCTACTTCCGGGGCAACGCGGTCACCGGCTCCCTGCTGGTCCTCTCCGCCTGGGCCGTCGCCGGTACGGCCCTGACCCTGCTGCTCTCCCTGCGGCACCCCCGGACGAAGCCCGCCGGGGACGCGGGGGGCGCGGGGGGCGCCGCGGGCGCAGGTCCCGGCGCACCAGGAAACCCAGGAGCACCTCCAGGGGGCGCACCTACCGTATGACCCCGTTCCTCCCCCAACAGGTAGTGCGCACAAGCCCGTTGATGGCTCATCATCGAAGGGGCAGCATGTACCGGGCGCGCCGCGCCCGGGCGGCCGGGCGACCTGAGGAGGTACGGGTGCGCAACCGGGTGCGCGTGGCGGACGGACGTCACCTGATCGTGGAGCGGCAGGGGGACCCGCGCGGAAGACCCGTCTTCCTGCTGCACGGAACCCCGGGCAGCCGGCTCGGACCCGCTCCGCGCGGCATGGTCATGTACCAGCGCCAGACCCAGCTCATCACCTACGACCGGCCCGGCTACGGCGAGTCCGACCGGCATCCGGGCCGCCGCGTGAGCGACGTCGTCGAGGACGTACGGGCCATCGCCGACGCCCTCGACCTGGAGCGGTTCGCCGTGGTGGGCCGCTCCGGCGGCGCCCCGCACGCCCTGGCCTGCGCGGCGCTGATGCCCGAGCGGGTGACCAGGGCGGCCGCCCTGGTCACCCTGGCCCCCTGGGGTGCGCCGGGGCTCGACTGGTTCGAGGGGATGGCCGCCTCCAACGTACTGGCGTACTCCACCGCGGCAGCCGACCCGGACAGCCTCACGGAGTCCTTCATCATCCGCTCGGCCGAGATCCGGATCGACCCGGTACGGCTCCTGGACGATTTGCGGGGCGAACTCACCGACTCCGACCGGGTGGTGGTGAACGACGCCGGAATCCGCTCGCTGCTGCTGCGCAACTACAGTGAGGGCCTGAGGACTTCGGCTTACGGCTGGATCGACGACGCGCTCGCGTTCAGCCGGCCGTGGGGCTTCGACCCGGCCGACATCACCTGCCCGGTGATGCTCTGGCACGGCGAGAAGGACGTCTTCTCACCGGCCAGCCACTCCCGTTGGCTGGGTGGCCGGATTCCGGGCGCGACCACCGTCCTGGAGCCGGCTGCGGCGCACTTCGACGCCCTGTCGGTACTCCCGCGGGTCCTGAGCTGGCTCCTGGACGACCGCGAGGCCGGCGTCGGCTCGATGAACTGATCCAACCCCGCGCCCCGTTCGACCGCACGGGAGGGGTGGGCCACCCGAGTGGTGACCCACCCCTCCCGTGCGCTCAGACCTGGATCGGCTCCAGCTCGCGCTCGAACCTTCTCCCGTCCCGTGCGATCCGCGTCATCGGATGGTCGTCACCGAGCTGGCGGGCCAGCTCCCCGACGATCCTCGTCCGCACCTTCTGGGCCTCGTCCCGGCGGCCGAGATCCTCCAGCGTGACCGCCATGTTCCCCACCATGGCCAGCGTCTCCGGGTGCTGCGCCCCGATGGCCTCCCCGAGCTGCCCGGCGAGGATCTGTTCCGTCTCCAGTACCAGCTCCCCGTCACCGAGCGCCGCGGTCGCGTTCGCCAGGTTCATCACGCAGAAGAGCGTGTGCGGGTGATCCCTGCCGAACAGCTCCCGCATCAGGTCGACGACCCGCCTCGACGTCCTGGCCGCCTCCTCCGCCTCCCCCGAGCCGAGCAGGTAGACGGCGAGGTTGTTCTGCGCGGCCAGCGTGTACGGGTGCCTCTCCCCCGGCACCACCAGGTACTGCTCGACCACCTCTCGCGCCGTGTCCCTCGCCTGGCTCGACTCTCCGATCGCGTAGAAGTCGGCCGCCAGGTTCAGGTCGCAGGCCAGCGACTCCGGGTTGACGGAGGTGTACTTCGCCCGGTACCTCGCGCGGGTGGCCAGCGTCAGCCTGCGGGCGTCCTCCAGCTGCCCCGCCCGCCGCAGCGCCACCGCGAGCGCCTTGGCGGCGGAGAGCGTACCGGGGAAGGAGGGGCCGAGCGTCCGCTTGAGGCTGTCGTAGACCCGGCTCAGCAGCGCCACCGAGTCCTCGTACCGGCCCACGTCCCTCAGGTCCCGCGCCAGGTTCTGACCCGACTGGAGGCTGTAGGGGTGCTCCGGACCGAGCACCTCGCTGCGCCGGTCGTACACTTCCTGGTCGATCTCCCTGGCCCGGGAGTACTGCCCGATCAGCCGTAGGTTGAGGGCCAGGTTGTTGGCCGCGGCGAGGGTCCGCGGATGCGCGTCGTGGAAGATCTGGCTGAATCCGTCGCGGGCCTCGGTGGCCAGGTCGATCGCACGGCCGTACTCGCCGAGCATGCCGAGGTCGGTCGCCAGGCTGCTGGTCGTCATGTAGGTGTGCGGGTGCTCCGGCCCCAGAACGTCGCGCTGGCGCTGGAAGGTGATCTCGTCGAGCTCCTTCGCCTCCACGTAACGCCCGCGGGTGCGAAGGATGTTGGAGATGTGGAAGCAGAGGTAGAGGTACTGGATGTCCTCCTTCCCCAGCGTCTCCGCCCAGGTGGCCCGGAGTTCGGCGCTCAGCGCGCCCGCCGTGCGGACGTCGCCGCGCTTCCAGAGGTAGCGGACCCGGTCGATCAGCAGCCTGCGGGTCTCCGGCTCCCCGCAGTGGCGCGCTCCGGACGGCCCCAGATGCGGCCAGATGGTGGCGAACCGCGCCCAGTTCTCCGGGTTGTCGATCGGCTCGTCGTCGTCCGGCCGGGCCCCCGCCAGGATGCGGTGGACCACGTGCCGGGCCACCCGCTGCTCCTCCTCGCCGAGTTGCGCCTTGATGACGGCCTGCACCAGCCGGTGCACCTGGATCGAGTTGGAGACCTGGTCGACCTTGGCCAGCGCGAAACGGCCGATCTCCCGGATGACCCTGCCGAGGACGAGCTTCTCCTGCAGGGAGGAGTCGTACGGCTTGAGCGCCTCGATCATCTCCTTGCTGTAGAGCAGGTTCGCGTTGATCGGCTCGGGGCCGAAGAACGCGCAGAGCTGGAGCAGCCGGACCGCCGCGGGCGAACGTTCCTTGAGCCGCTCGATGGAGACGTTCCAGGTGGCGGCCACGGGTTCGGGGTAGCCGGCGGGCTGGTTGAGGGAGAGCACCTGGGCGGCCTGCTCGGCGAGCTGGTCGAGGTAGGTGTCGACGGGGGTCGCCGTCTCCGCGATCCAGGCGGCGGCCTGCTCGACGGCGAGCGGCAGGTCACCCACCGCCGTGGCCACCCGCGCGGCGTCCTCCTCGCTGAGACCGGGGGCGCGGCGGCGGAGATGCTCGACGGACTCCTCGCGCAGGAAGACGTCGACGGGCAGCGCGTCGCCGTGCTGCGACCACGTCTGGTTCCGGGACGTCACCAGGATGTGGCCGGAGCCGCCCTGCGGGAAGTAGCGCCTGATCCGTTCGGGGTCGTCCGCGTTGTCGAAGACCAGCAGCCACCGGTCGGAGGGCACCCCCCGGCGCAGCAGGTCGACCGCTTCCTTGGAGGCCGCCGCCATGTCGTCGCCGCCCTGCGCGCCCAGTCGCGAGGCGAGTTCCGCGAGTCCGGCGACCACGTCGTCGGTGTGCTCGGAGGAGATCCACCACACCAGGTCGTAGTCGGCCATGAAGCGGTGCACGTACTCCAGCGCCACCTGCGTCTTGCCGACGCCGCCGAGGCCGTACAGGGTCTGCGGCTGGGGCAGCACCACCGCCAGGCCGCCGCCGAGCTGGTCGCGCATGCGTTCCAGCACCAGGGAGCGGCCGGTGAATCCGGGGTTGCGCGGCGGGGCGTTCCAGATCTTCGGGACCGTGCCGGGGAACCTGGGCCCCGGCGCCGCCCCGTCGGCGGGCTGTGCCGGGCGGTCCAGTGCGCGCAGCAGGGCGGCCACGGCATGGGTCTCGTCGAGCCGGAAGAGGTCCACCGGGTTGCGGTCGATGTACGCCGAGGAGAGCCGGACGTCCCCGACGCGGAAGAGGATCTGACGTCGCCCGCCGCCCTGGTCCTCGGCGGCGGCCCGCTGCCACAGATCCGTGGCGCGCTGGGACTTGAGGTACGCGCTGGAGAGCAGCACGACGGTGCGGGCGGCGGTGTCCGGCGCGGTGACGGGCGGTTCCCGGTCCTCCCGCTCGGTGGAGACGTCGCGCGGCACGACGCGGAAGCCGGACCGGGTCAGGACGGATTCGATCCAGTCCGCCCACATCCGGTTCTCCGCGACGTAGTTGAGGAAGATGTCGGCGGGGAGGGCGGGCCGGCGCCGGGTGAAGGCGTCGCGGATGCGCAGCCGGACGTCCTCCGCGACCGCCGGCATGGCGGTGACCTCCTGCTCGGTGACGACCGCCACGAGCCGCTCGAAGGCGGAGAGCAGCGAGTTGGAGAGCCCGGCTTCGTCGCCGAAGGTCGCGAGAGTCTCCTCGTACGCGTAGTAGGGGCGGTACGGGATCTCCACCGCACCCCAGTAGGCGGTGAGTTCGTCGCCGGACAGATCGCGCGGCAGCCGGTCGAACTTGAAGCGGGCGAGAGCCCGTCCGGCGTCCGCCTTCTCCTTCTCGCCCTCGTCGATGCGCATCGGGACGGGGTAGATGGCGATCGGCCGCCCGGTGTAGCGCTCGGCGATCTGGCGTGCCACGGAAGCGGCTCCGTCGATGGACTGGTCGCTGAGGGTGAAGCAGTCCACCAGTACGTCGGGGAGGTGGACGGTGCAGATGTCGGCGATGTCGCTGAGGCCTGTACGGCTGTCGATGAGGACGTAGTCGTAGTTGGCCTTCATGTCGTCGCGCAGGGCGTCGAAGAAGTTCCCGCCGCCGAGCCGGTCGTAGAAGTTGTCCCAGTCGAACGTGGACACGGCCGCGGAGTACTCGCGGTTCTGTCGCCCGGCCGAGACGAAGTCGAGCGTGCCTCCCCTGGGGAACTCCCAGCCGAGCGCCTCAGGTGTCAGGGAGACGGCGTGCTGCTGGATGCGCGCGTAGTCGCGGTGCCAGTCGTCGGGGCGCTGCGCGGGGCTGGTGGCGGCCCAGGCGTAGTCGGTGATGAGGTCGATGACGCCGGTGGTGGCGCCGAGGGTGGCGGGATCGAGGAAGGGGTGGAAGAACCGGTGCAGGCCCGGTGCCTCCAGGTCCCAGTCGACGGCCAGTACCCGCTTGCCGTTGGCGGCCAGGATCCAGGCGGTGTTGGCCAGGGCCATGGTGCGCCCCGTGCCTCCCTTGTAGGAGTAGAAAGTGACGATCCGCCCGTCACGACCGGCTGTCATACGTCCTCCGCTTGCGTCCCAGGGTCGAGCGTGTCGGGTATGAACTGTGTGTTGCCCATGGGCCCCATCAGTCGGGTGCGTTCGCTGTGCCCGCCGCCGCTGCCGGGCGGGTAGACGGTCGCGTTGCGCAGATACTGCTGCGCGGCGACTTCGACGACCTGCGGCAGGATCTGGCCGAACGCCTCCATGGTGGGCACTCCTTTGGCGGCGACGCGGCAGAAGGCGCGTCCCTGGCTCATCTTCACCGGCAGGGTCCGTTCGAGGATCGCCGTGAGTTCCGCCTCCTCGGCCGCACTCTGGGGGTCGTCCCGGTTCCACGGCACCACCAGGGTCACCCAGGGGCTGTTCTCGGCGTCGAACGCGGCGAGCCTGCGGCGGCGGTCCTCGTCCTGGAGCGCCCATCGGTCGAGGATGAGGATTTCCGGTGTGGTGGGCGCCCGCTTGCCCTCGGACTGCCCGAAGTCCTCGTCGAACGAGCCTATGACCGCCTGGTAGTTGAGCGAGCGGACGAGTTCTTCGGTGACGTACGCCAGCGGACGCGCGGCGGCCGGATGGTAGGGGTTCCAGTCCTGCGGGTTGTCGCCGTAGTAGGCGGAGTCCCGCCCGGGCGGCAGATCGTGGCGGCTGGGTGCGGCGATGGTGATCCGCATGGGCTTCGGTGCCCCCGCGCCGCTGCTGCGGGAACCGAAGGCGCTGGGAGCGAGGCGGTAGTCGACGGGTCTGCCGGTGTCGATCCGTACGGTGTCGGCGACGGTGACGATGCGCTTGGCCAGCTCGTACACGGCTCGTTCGTACTCCTGGGCGAAGAGCCGGAGCTTGATCAGGCCGTAGAGCCCGTCACTGACGTAGCGTTCCCCGAAGTCCCGGTGGTTGAACTGGATGCGCTCCGCGGAGCCCGGTAACTGACTGGGCGGCACCGGCACCCAGAGCGCCGGGACGATCGCCTCGGCGGGCTGGTTGGAGCGGGCGCGATGATGGATCGCCCGCTGTTCGAAGGCATACCACTCCTTGCCGCACATCTCGCTGGCGAAGTACCGCGGCGAGAACAGCGGAACGAATACCCGGCAGGTGGCGAGCACCGCGCCGAGCCGTTCCGACCAGCCCTCGCCGGACCGTATTTCCCGGTCCATGAACCCCGCGGGCGTGCCCGCGGGAAGATCGGTCATGGCCATCACATGGCCGCAGAGATCTTGGAAAAGGCGTTCGACCCACATATCGGGGTCCGTTCCACCGCCGTACCCCGGTGTGTGCGCGTAACTGAGAAAGAAGTACGGCCGATGGTCCGACGCTCGCTGATGCGTCATGCGTGCACACGACCCCCGTCCTGTGTGAGCACCCACGTCCGACACTACGGAGTGAATGCGAGCGAATTCATCATTCCCGAGCGGTAGGCACCCCATCCCCCTGCGCTTCGGTCATTCATCGGCCCTTCTCGGTCATTCCTGCTCGTGACTCAAGAGGCCGGTGTGCCAGCCGCGCCCGGTGTTCCGCTGAGTTCCTTCCGGAGTACGTCCAACAGCCGTTTCCCGTGAACGGTCGGCTCCGCCGCACCGTCCATCATGTCGAGCGCCTCCTTCACGCCGGCGGGGAACTCGGCATCGAGCGGTCCGACACCCACTCGCTCGTAAGTCTCGGCCAGCAGGCGTGAGAACGGAACAGCCTCTCCTCCCCAGGGCGACAGATACTCCCAGTCCCCGTCCGCCGCGTACAGGTCCGTGACGTCGCTCAGGCCCCGCAGTTCATTCCTGCGGAAAGCGCTCACGAGCTCGACCGCCAGTTCGCGGCAGTCGGCGGTGGCCGGAATTCCGAGTGCTCCGTATCCGCACGGCAGCTCCGCCCTCGCCCCGTCGGCGAGCGGCGTGACGGTGGTCACCGCTGCCCCCATGGCGTCGGCGGACGCCGGAGACAGCTCCCTGATCAGGTCCCAGGCACCCGCGAGCGTCCCGCCGAACGCGTCGACCGCCTCCGGGTCCAGCCGGTCCGCAGCGGGGGCCGTGTGCCGGTTCCGATAGGGGTCGAGGTCGTCGACGGCCCAACCGGGCAGTCCGCCCACGTCCAGACGGCGTACCCCGCGCCAGACGGCGGTGTCGGGGCCCCCGAGGGTCACGTGCAGCGCTCCGCCTTCCTCGCGCTCCACCTCGAAGCCGCCGGGGACACCCCGCACGACGGCCGTCCCGTGGTCGCCGGCGCCGCCGAGTGCGAGTTCGCCGAGGGTGGGCAGGAAGAGCCGGCCGTCCCGGTAGGTCACGGGCACCTCGTCCCCGAGGCCGGCCCGGAGCGTCCCGGCGGCCACGTACGAGGTGAGCAGCAGCGCGTCCGTCGCGGCCCGGTCCGGGGCGCTGCGGAACTCCTCCAGCGTCTCCTGGAGCCAGGCCCGCGCGTACGGGTGGGCGAGGACCCGGTCGAGGCCCTCGGCCCCCGCCTCGGACGACTCCAGGGCGCCCACCGCCTGCCAGGCGCGCGCCCACGGCTCGCCCGCCCGGCCGTCGAGCAGGGCGTGGAGACCGGCCAGCAGCGTCCGCGTCAGCTCCTGCTGCTCGGCGGCCAGTCCGGCCGGCCCCAGCAACGCGGGAGAGACGAGCGCCGACGCCGTCCGGTCCTCGATCCCCCGTACCAGTGCTTCCAGATCGGCGCAGTAGACGGAGGGGTTGTCGAACTCGTTGGAGGAGCGGTACCGGTGGGTGTAGAGCCCGCCGCCGCACGAGCGCACGACGGGGCATCCGCGGCATTCCTCGCCGACCCCGGCCAGGCCGAGCTGGCGGGCCCGGACCCCTGGGTGTGCCGCCACCTCGTCGAAGGAGTGGGTGAAGACGTCGAACCCGGTGGCCGCCGCACCGTCGTAGGCGCTCTTGAGCGAGTCGACCTGCTCCAGCTTCCCGTCCGTCTCGACGACGACGAGGTCCGTAGGAGCGAGCCCGAGGGATTCCGTCAGGCTGGGGCCACCGCAGAGGCTGGAGAGAATGGAGGAGAAGAACCGGACCGGCACCGGACGCCCCTGCCCCTGCCAGCGGTCGAAGACCGCCAGGAGCCAGTCGGCGTACGCGGTGGGCGAGCCGTCCGGCCTCGGCGGGGGTGTGTCCCAGGTGGCGTGCGGAAGCAGGAAATCGATCAGAGGCGGTTCGAGCTCCGCGAGAGCGTCGAAGACGGCCACCGGATCGTTGCGGACATCCACGGTGCAGAGCAGCCCGAGGTTCAGATGGCGGTACCTGTCCTCCCGGAGGAGTTCGACGGCCCTGAGCACCAGTGGGTGGCTCGTACGTCCATCGGCGTACCGGCGGTGCCGGTCGTTCGCCGTACGGTCACCGTCGAGCGAGATGCCGACCTTCACGTGGAACTCGTCGAAGAGGTCGAGGTACCGGGTGCTGAGCTGAACACCGTTGGTATGGATACGCAGGTCCAGCTCAGCGATACCGTTCAGTGCCGAGCCGAGTTCCTCGCAGACCTTGCGCAGACGCGCGGGTCCCGCGAGGAGCGGCTCCCCTCCGTGCAGGATCACTGAGACGGAGGGGAGTCCATGCGTGGCAGCATGCTCGGCCAGGCGTCGGGCGGTCCATGAAATCGCTTCGTCAGAGATCGTTTTCGGCCTTGTGCGCCAGCTCTGATCAGCGTGTTCATAGATATAACAATGATCGCATGCAAGATCACACCTGCTGTGGACCTTCAAAACGATCTCACGGAAGGGGACCAGGGGTCCTGTCATTCCGCCATTTTAGCCGTCCCGGAGGGACGGCCAAGGCCCCGCGACGAGACTTCAGAGTGCCGAACTGAAAGTCGAAGCCTGCGTCGCACGTCCCTCGGAGGAACCGAATACCCGATCGAACTTCCGGGATGCCTCGGCACCTCGCGCGTCGATCTCGACGAGGGGCGTACGGCTCTTCTTCGCAGCAGCGAAGGACAGGGTCGTTGCGTTGATCTTCACGGCCATCCTTGGGGCTTGGTGACGGACAGTCAGTCGATTGCCGCCTGCGACAATGCAGCCCGGCGGGACGACTTTACTCTCATCCGGCACAGGTGCGCACTCGGCGCGACAAAGGTTAATACCCGCGAAATCAAGTCGAATTCATCCGCCGGAGTGATCGGAAGAGAAGCGTTTTCGCGCACAGGAATGCCTGGGTCCGGAAAGGCCGGGAGGCCCCTGGGTCCGACCAGCGCACGAGCCGGGAGGGAGGGGCTGCACGGATCGGTCCTCCACGCAACTGCGTGTACACCCGTGCGGCGCAGGACGGTCCCGCACCGCACGCCCCTCGGAGACGGCCGGCAGAAAGGTCATTCGAGGGGCGCATGGAACCGGGCGCGGGCGTTCCGCACGCAGTCGATGGCCCGTTCGTGACTGTCGCCCACCACGTCGCCGACTCTGAACCGGATGGACAGCTCCTCGACCTCCGTGACGAAGCGCACGGAGAAGGCGCCCACGAGGAGCGTCTCGTAACCGGTGCCTCCGACGAGCGGGAACCCGGCACCGAACTCGACGAACTGGAAGTCCTCCGCCACGACGAACCCGGCCGCGACCAGCCGCGCCATGGCCTCCTCGGCGTTCACCCAGCGCCGCTCCCGCGCATCCTCCTCGCCGGACAGGACCACGAGGTAGTCGCACCGTTCGATCAGCGCCACGTGCGGTCCGCCGTTGAACAGGCCGACCCGCCAAGCGGTGGCGTCGTCCTTGAGGAGACCCTTGGTCCAGACGCAGCGGGACCCGAGATGCGGCCGCGTCGAGCGGGCGTACTGCGCCCTGGCAAGCACCGCGCCGAGAGCGACGGCCAGCAGGCTGCCCAGGACCTCCATGTCGAGCAGATGAAGGCGCCAGGGCCAGGTCTCCCGCGCACCGGCGGACACATTGACCCGCAGCGTCTCCCACACGAGCAGGACGATGAGAGCGCCCAGCAGCACCAGGGGTGTGACGAACAGCAGGGGGCTGCGGCGCACCCTGCGCTGAGCGGCCGCATCCCGAAGGCTCCCTCCAGGCCGTCTCCGACTCATCCGATCCGCCGCCCCATAGTCGTCACGGGACAGCATTGTGCTGCAACTCCCTTGTTTTGCATATCAGTTCAGTGGTTCGAACGTGAGTGGACCTCATGCGGCCCACGGTCCCCAGTGGGAGCCGAGCGGCTGGAAGACGCCGTTGCAGGGCCACCGGAAGGCCCCCTACTCTCGTGGACCCGGTCGCACGCGCACGACGCACCGGACCGGAACGCGACGGGCGTGCGGCCGGTCGCCGGCGAGGAACCCTGCCGGGAGAGGGACCGACGACCCACACACTGCAGGCGGGGGCAGCAAGATGGCGATTCCCGGACCGCTCCGGTCCATGGTGTTCCGTACCGACGACCTGCCCGAACTCTTCCACCGCACCGACGCCGTCGCCGTCGCCCGGCAGCGGGAGGCCATCCGTACGACCCGCTTCCAGCTCGTGCTCCTCGTCCTCGGGGCGATACCCGCCGCACTGCCGTGGAGCGTGGAGGTCGGGGACTCGCTGCAACTCCTGGATCTGCTCGGGGCGCTGGCCTACGCGGGCGTTCTGGTCGCGACCCTCTTCGCCTCACAGCGCAAAGCGAAGTCGCACTGGCAACTCAACCGCTCAGCGGCGGAGTTCATCAAGTCGAACTGCTGGCGCTACGCGGTGCACGGCTCCCCGTACGACACCACCACGCAGCATCCCGAGGCGGTGTTCGCCAACAGGCTGGAGGAGGGGCTCCAGGAGTTGCGGAAGGCCGGCTGGGACGATCCCCGCGACGGCCTGGACGGGCCGGACGGGGGCATCATCACCGAGTCCATGCGGGAGTTGCGGGACAAGGCGTTCACCGTGCGCAAGGAGACGTACGTACGGGACCGGCTCATCGAGCAGCGCCGCTGGTACCGGAGGCGGCAGCTGGCCTCCCGGCGGAGTGCGCTGGTCTGGTCGAGCACGGTCGCGGCGCTGACGGCGCCGGCGCTGGCCCTCTGCCTCGCGCAGACCTTCGGGACGGGCCGGTCCTTCGGGCTGACCGGAGTGCTGTCGGCCGCCGCCGCGGCGTGCCTGGCCTGGAACGAGATGCGCCGCCACCACCCGTTGGTCTCGGCGCACTCGGTGGTCGAGAAGGACCTGGAGTCGATGCAGGCGGCGATGGAGACCTCGCTCACCGAACGGCAGTGGCCGGCGGCGGTCTTCGAGACCGAGCGGATCGTCTCCCCCGAGCACACGGACTGGCTGGCCCGGCACCGTATGTGACAGTTCGTCAGTCACGTCCGCACGGGGTCAGTCGCGGCGTACGCCGTCGCGCCAGATCACGGTGACCGGGCGGCCCAGGGCGCGTGCGTAGGTGACGATGTCGCCGGTGCCGCCCAGGCCCCGGGCCGGGAGGCCGTCCCAGACGGCCACGAGCCGGTCGCAGTGGTCGGCGATCCAGGTGCCCGCCGCGTAGTACGCCTCGTCCGTGGAGTGCCGGAAGTCGAGCCGCACCTCCCGCCCGGCGAGGGACTTGAGGGCGAGATAGTCCTTGAGTTCGGCCTCTTCGTCGAAGCACTCGTCGTAGTCGTCGCTGGGGATCACCGCCGTCAGCCGTGCGCCGCGCGCGAGGGCCAGCCGGGCGAAGAGCTGGTCCGCCCCCACGGCGAGGCTGGAGAGCGCCTCCAGCGGGTCCCCGGCCTCGTACAGCGCCGCGCGCAGGCCCTCGCACACATGGGTGTAGGCCTCCGGGGGGATGGAACGGTGTCCGGTCACTCCGATGCGATGCACGGGCCTGGAACCCCCTGGGTGTCTGCGGGGACCGGAGGACGTGCCTCCGCACGGACATGGCGTCCGCCCCCGTCGCTCCTCTGCGTCCGACCGCAGGGGCCATCATCGCGCAGGGCGGGGGGCGCGCGGGAGCCCCCGTCCGGAGCGAACGGGGGCTCGACGAGGCTCGCGGAACCACGGGACCGAGCCGCGGGCCGGGTCCGTGGGGCCGCCGGGACCCACGGGGCGGTTGGACGCCCGTGGGCTCCGGCGGACCGCGGGGTCAGGGGCCGGGGATCAGAAGACGCTGACTCCGTACGCGCTCAGCGCTTCGGTGACGGGCTGGAAGAAGGTCGTGCCGCCCGAGGTGCAGTCGCCGCTGCCGCCCGAGGTGAGACCGATCGCCAGGGTCCCGGAGTAGAGCGGGCCGCCGGAGTCGCCGGGCTCGGCGCACACGTTGGTGCGGATCAGGCCGGAGACGACCTCCCCGTTGCCGTAGTTGACGGTGGCGTTGAGGCCGGTCACCGTACCGCTGTGGATGCCGGTGGTGGAGCCGCGGCGGGTCACGGACTGGCCGACGGTGGCGTTGGCCGCACCGGTGATGTCCACGCTGCCGACGGTGCCGCTCTTGGTGACGCTGCTGTTGGTGTAGGTCACCAGGCCGTAGTCGTTGCCCGGGAAGCTGGATCCCGAGGTGGTGCCGAGCGTGGTGGTGTGTGCCGAGTTGGACCACCAGGTGCCCGCGCCGTCGGTGCAGTGACCGGCGGTCAGGAAGTAGTAGGTGCTCCCGCTGCGGACGTTGAAGCCGAGCGAGCAGCGCCAGCTGCTCGCGTAGATCGCGTCGCCGCCCGAGATCAGCTTGCTGAAGGTGCCGGCCGTGCGCTCGATGCGCAGGGCGCCCGCCTCGTCGCCCGCGCTCTCCTTGATCTTCGCGATCTCGGCCTGGGTGACCGTGCTGTCCACGGTGACGACGAGGTGCTTGGTGGCGGGGTCGACGCTCCAGGCGGTGCCCGGGACGTCGGCGGTGAGCACGGCGTCGCTCGCGGCGGTGAGCTGGGCGGTGCTGAACGTTCCGGCCGACTCGGCGTTGGCCGCGGGGACGGCGAGCGCCGCTACGGCGACCAGACCGGCCGCGACGGCGACGGCCCTGCCGCGTCTGGCGGTGGTGCTGCGGGGGGTGGTGCGCTTGATCCTCACTTCGCGTTCCTCCAAAGGGGAATCAGGGATCCGTCCGTGGGGTGGCGGACCCGTGAGGCGCAGTCGGGCGTCGGCCTTCCGGCATGCGTTCGCTATGCGGATGCCGTGTTCCTGACAAGCGCTGATGGGGAGTATTTGGGACCGGCCGCGCGTGGCGCAAGGGCGCCTTTCGGCCGACCCGGGCCGTACGGGACACGGGAACGCCCCGGCCCCGGCGGCGTGGGCGCTGCCGGGGCCGGGGCGGATGCGCCGGTTCAGCCGTCGAGCCGCTTCCGCTCCCCCGCCGGGACGGCGAACGGGAGGGTGTTGCCCTGCGGCGGGAAGGGGCAGATGAAGTGGTCGGCGAAGGCGCACGGGGGCAGCAGCGCCCGGTTGAAGTCCACCGTCACCGAGCCGTCCGCGGCGGGGGCGGCGGGCCGCAGGAAGCGGAACCGGAAGCTGCTGTCACCGCTGGTCGCGTCGGCGAAGACGATCCACAGCGAGCCGTCCGGCTCGACCGCGGCCTGGAGGGTGTGCTCGGTTCCCTCCACGACGAACGTCGCCTCGCCCGCGAGTTGGAGACCGCGCTCGACGCCGTCGGCGTTCTTCACCCGGACGGTGCGGTCCTCGTACCGGCGGAAGGTGCCGGCCAGGCTCCAGCGCGCGTCGTACGGCGTCGCCTCGATCGACCTGAACGCGTGCCGGTTCGGCGCCGCCGGGTCGAAGTCCCGCACCGCCCACAGCCCCTCGCGGCGGAGTACGACGAACCGCCGTTCACCGAGGGCCACGCGGGCGTCGTCGGCCGGCCCGCTGTCGGGACGGAGGCGTACTTCCCCGGTGAGCGGCTTGCCGTCGACGGTGAGGCCGTCCTCGGCCCCGGCGCTGAGCACCACGTCGTCGCCGTCCTCGCGCCACTCTCCCGGGACGGCCGGAATTCGCCCTTCCGGGTAGTCGGCGAACCAGTGCGTACCGGCCAGTGCCAGCGGTCCGTAGGGCGCCGCCGCCGCGGCGACGCGACCCTCGTGCCAGCTCTGCCACTCCTGCGTTGCGTTCGTACTCATGTGCTCAACCTTTCCATACGGGTTCGGCCAGCCCGAGGTGTGCCCGCAGGGTGGAACCGGTGTACTCGGACCGGAACGCCCCGCGTTCCTGGAGGAGGGGGACGACCCGGTCGACGAAGTCGTCGAGGCCGCCGGGCGTGAGGTGCGGGACGAGGATGAAGCCGTCCGCCGCGCGCTGGTCGACGAAGTCGGTCATTTCGGCGGCGACGGTCTCCGGGCTGCCGACGAAGGACTGCCGGGTGGTGGTCTCGAGCACGGTCTCCCGGATCGACAGCCCCTTCTCCTCCGACAGGGCCCGCCACCGCGCGGCCACGGCGAACGGGTCGGCGATCCTGACCCGCCCCTGTGCGAACTCGGAGTCCGGCTCCGGGTCGAACGCGGGGAACGGCCCGTCGGGATCGTACGAGGACAGGTCGCGGCCCCAGACCTGTTCGAGGGCGAGGATCGCGTTCTGCGGGGAGACCTGGAGGCGGCGGATCCCGGCGGCGTACTCCTGGGCCTCCTCGTCGGTGTCGGCGACCACGGCCCGGACCCCGGGCATGATCTTCAGGTCCTCGGGGCCCCGGCCGTACGCCGCCAGCCGCCCTTTGACGTCCGCGTAGAAGGTGCGTCCGGCCTCCAGGGTGCCGTGCCGGGTGAAGATCACGTCGGCGGCGGAGGCCGCGAACTCGCGGCCCTCGTCCGAGTCCCCGGCCTGGATGACGACCGGATGCCCCTGCGGGGACCGGGGGAGGGTGAACTCGCCGGAGATGTCGAAGTGCTGCCCCCGGTGCGCGAACGGCCGGGGCGTCCCGTCCGGCGTCCAGGAGTCCCAGAGCTCGCGTGCGGTGGCGACGAACTCGGCGGCCCGGGTGTAGCGGTCGGCCCGGTCGAGGAAACCGCCCCGGCGGAAGTTCTCGCCGGTGAAGGCGTCCGAGGAGGTGACCACGTTCCACGCCGCGCGACCGCCGCTGAGGTGGTCGAGGGTGGCGAACCGGCGGGCCAGCTCGTACGGCTCGTTGAAGGTCGCGTTGACCGTGGCGGCGAGCCCGAGCCGGTCGGTGACGGCGGCCAGCGCGTTGAGCACGGTGAGGGACTCCGGCCGACCGACGACGTCGAGGTCGTGGACACGCCCGTCGTACTCGCGCAGCCGGAGCCCTTCCGCGAGGAAGAAGAAGTCGAACTTGCCGCGCTCGGCGGTCCGCGCCAGGTGTTCGAAGGAGGCGAAGTCGATCTGGCTGCCGGACCGGGGGTCCGACCAGACCGTGGTGCTGTTGACACCCGGGAAGTGGGCGGCCAGATGCATCTGCCGGTGCTCGGTCATCGCTGCTCCCCCGCCGTCCGGGCGAGCGCGTAGCGGCTGGCGGGGCGGGCGAGGCCGAGGTGCTCGCGGAGGGTGTGGCCGGGGTGGAAGGTGCGGAAGAGGCTGCGGTGCTGGAGGAGGGCCACGGTGCCGTTGACGATCCTTTCGAGGTCGCGGGCCGGGGTGATGGGGGTGAGGTGGAACCCGTCCGCAGCGCCCGCCCGGTACCACTGGGAGATGAGCTCGGCGAGGTCCACCGGCCCGCCCCGGAAGTAGGTGCCGTGGCCGGCCAGCGGCGGCCCGCTCGCCAGCCCGGGCTCGGGGGCGGTCTCCGCGTCGCCGAGGTCGACCGCGAGCGCGACCAGCACCCGCAGCTCGCGCGCGGAGCGCCCGTGCGCGGCGGCGAGCCGGTGGACGTCCGCACGGGCGGCGGCGGCCTGTCCGGGCGAGGTGGCCCGGATGTGCACCACGTCCGCGTGGCGGGCCGCGACCGCGCGGGCGGCGGCGGTGGTGCCGTCGATCACCGTGACGGGCCGGCCCTGCGGGGGCCTCGGCACGATGGCGGGGCCCCGGACGGAGAAGGCGTCGCCCTCGAAGTCGATGTGGTGCACCTTGTCCCGGTCGATGAACCGGCCGGTGGCGGTGTCCCTGATCTCGGCGTCGTCCTCCCAGCTGTCCCAGAGCCTGGCGCCCGCGTCGGCGGCCTCGCCCGCCTCGGGCCACAGGGCCTCGGCGGGCTCGGCGGCGCGGCGGCCGAAGAGCCGGGCCACGGCCTCGGTGGTCGAGACGTCGGCCGTCCAGCCGGCCCGGCCCCGGCTCACCCAGTCCAAAGTGGCGACGGCGGACGAGACGTGGAAGGGCTCGGTGTGCGTGGTGTCGACGGTCGGCACGAGCCCGATCCGGTCGGTGGCGGGCGCGATCCGGGCGAGTACGGAGAGCGCGTCGGGCCCGGGCCGGGCGAAGGAGTCGCCGAGGGTCACGTAGTCGAGGGCGCCGCCCTCGGCGAGCCGCGCCAGGCCGAGGTAGTGGTCCGGCTCGTATCGGGGCGGGCCACCGATCTCGGCGGCCAGGTGGAGGGGTCTGCCGGTGGTCATGCGGGCCTTCCGGGATCAATGGGGGGGTGTTGGGCGGGCGGACGGTCGGAGGGCCCGGGACGGGGCCTTGTTCAGGGGCTCTCGTTCACAGGACCTTGGAGAGGAAGGCGCGGGTGCGTTCCTGGGCGGGGTGGTCGAGCACCTCGGTGGGCGGGCCCTGCTCGACGATGCGCCCCTCGTCCATGAAGACGACGGTGTCGGCCACCTCGCGGGCGAAGCCGATCTCGTGGGTGACCACGATCATGGTGGTGCCCTGATCGGCCAAGTCCTTGATCACGTCGAGGACTTCGCCGACGAGTTCGGGGTCGAGCGCGGAGGTCGGCTCGTCGAAGAGGAGCAGCTTCGGCTCCAGCGCGAGGGCGCGCGCGATGGCGACCCGCTGCTGCTGTCCGCCGGAGAGCTGCCGCGGGTACGCCTGCGCCTTGTCGGCCAGGCCCACCCGCTCCAGCAGGCTCTCGGCCGCGGCGACCGCCTCGTCCCGGGGGCGGCGCAGCGCGGAGACGGGCGCCTCGATGATGTTCTCCACCACCGTGAGGTGCGGGAAGAGGTGGAAGCTCTGGAAGACGAAGCCGATCCGGGTGCGCCGGCGCAGCACCTCGCGCTCGCGCAGTTCGTACAGCTTGTCGCCGTCCCTGCGGTAGCCGATGAGCTCGCCGTCCACGGTGATCCAGCCCTGGTCGGCCTTCTCCAGGTGGTTGATGGTGCGCAGCAGGGTGGACTTGCCCGAGCCGGAGGGGCCGAGGACGACGGTCACCTCGCCGGGCCGGACGGTGAGGTCGATGCCGCGCAGCACGTCGGTCGAGCCGAAGCTCTTGTGCAGGGAGCGGATCTCGACCATGGGTGGCGTTTCGGTGGTGGTGAGCGACATGGCATTTCCTTGGACGCGGTTCGGGGCGGCTGACGCGGTTCGGGCGGCGCACGCGGTGGGGGACGCGTGCGGCCCGGGCGGGTCAGCTCGCGAGTACGGGGCGTTCGGAGAGGGCGCGCAGGAAGGCGAGTGCGGTACGGGCGGTGGCGTCGTTCTGGCCGAACGCGGGGCCTCCGGTGCGCGGCCGGGTGAAGGCGCCCGACGCGCGGGCCGTGGTGAAGGGGCCCAGGGCGAAGCGGCGGGGGTGGGGGGTGCCGTCGCGGTCCTGTATGCGGCCGTCCTGCGGGGTGACCTGGAGGAGGCCGTTGTCGGTGACGGCTGCCCCGTCCTCGTACAGTCCGCGCAGGAGCGGGCTGCTGGTGTGCCGGAGGGAGGGGGACGGGAGGCGCGCCTCGACGAGCGCCCGGGCCTCGGTGTGCGCGCCGGGAACGGTGGGGCTGCCGGCCCGGAAGACGCCGTGTTCCTCGTCGGTCTCGACGGTCATGTCGGCGCCGAGGAAGCGCACGACCCCCGCGCGGGAGAGCGCGAGCAGCTGTTCGAGCCGGGGGCCGGGCGGGCCGGAGGCGAGGTAGCTGAAGAACCCGTGCCAGCTGTCGCCGGTGTCCCCGAGGGCGACCAGCTGTACGTACGCGGAGAGGAGTCCGAAGAAGACGGCCAGATCCGAGGACCGGGACGCGTCGTGACGCCGGGTCAGGTCCGCGGTGATGTAGTCGCGCAGGGCCTCCTGGAGGGCATCCTGGTCGGGGAGGGTGAGCCCCTTCAGAGGCCGGTCGAGCAGGTCCAGGTCGAGCCGGTCGGCGGGGTCGGGGACGGACCGGGCGACGAGCTCGGCGCGTTCGGGGCCGTCCGGCCCGGCGGCCTCGTAACTCCGCTGGAACTCGTCCCAGGAGGTGGTGGTGCGCTCGGGGTGCGCGGTGAAGAGCCGGTGGTAGTGGGCGTGGGCGAGTTCGCTCGCGATGAGCGGCCAGACGTCGCGCCGGAAGTCCAACGGGCCCGGGGCCGCGAGGAGTTCCTTGATGCGTTCGGGTCCGAGGTGGTGCGGGAGCGGCGGGCGCTCACCCTCCCAGCCGTAGCCGATCTTCGAGTGGTACGGGACGCCGCGCCGGGACCCGACGTACAGGACGGGTTCCCGCCCGGAGGGGTGGTAGACGCCGTCCTCGTGCCGGCCGCCCCGGCCTTCGGTGAGGAGCACCATCAGGTCCACGAAGGCCAGCCCGAAGCCCCGGACGATGACGGGCTCGCCCGCGCGGAGCGCGCCGAGGTCGGTGTCGGCGGTGAAGTCCGGCGGCAGGTGGACGAGTTCGTGGCGGAGCGCGAAGGCCGACAACTCCTTCTGCTCGTCATCCAGTTCGGCGTCCAGGTGGCCGACCGTGAGGACGACGAGGTCGGCCACGAGGGGTTCGGTGCGACCCTCCAGCCAGACCCGCTGCCGGCCGTCGCGCGGGCCGGTGACGCGCAGCGCGCGGGTGGGGTGCTCGTGCACGGTGACCCCGGCGGGCAGGGCGGCGGCGGACTCCTCGTAGAACCAGCGCAGATAGGTGCTCTGGAGCCGGCGGGTGGGGAAGTCCTGACCGGCCAGGGCGTGGATCTCCGCGAGGACGGCGGGTTCGGCGTCGATGGTGATGCGGCCCGCTCTGACCTCCTCGGCCCAGGCGTCCAGGGCGGGTCCCGGGCGGACCGGGCCTTCCTGGCGCACCGTGTCGTCGGTGAAGACGGTGACGTCCTCGGCCATGGAGTTCATCCAGAGCAGCGGGGACTGGTCGTGGCGCCAGATGCGGCCGCCGCCGGCCGGGTGGGGGTCCACGAGGTGGATGTCCAGCGGCCGGCCCGCGTACAGCTCGGCGGCGTTGGCCGCGATGCGCTCGATCAGTCCGGTGCCGCGGGGTCCGGCGCCGATGACGACGAGGGTGGGTGCGGGGGTCATCGGGCGTCCGCCGTTCCGCGTGCGTAGTAGCGCTCGACGTAGTGCTGGCCGACGCTGAGGAGGGAGGTGATGACGACGTACCAGATGGTGGCGACCAGCAGCAACGGGATGATCTCGTAGGTGCGGTGGTACACGAGCTGGACGGAGTAGAGCAGGTCCTGCACGGCGATGATGCTGACGATCGAGGTGCCCTTGAGGGTGCCGATCAGCATGTTGCCGGCGGGCGGCACGATGGACCGCATCGCCTGGGGCAGCACGATTCGCCGGAACCGGCGCCAGGGCCCGAGGCCGAGCGACTGCGCGGCCTCCAGCTGCCCGCGTTCCACGGAGAGGATGCCGCCGCGCACCACCTCGGCGGCGTACGCGGCTTCGTGCAGGGTGAGCCCGACGACGGCGACGGTGACCGGGCCCAGGAGGTTCACGGTGTTGACGCCGAGGATCGTGGGGTAGAGGGCGCCGATGTTGAACCAGAACAGCAGCTGGACCAGGATCGGGGTGGAACGGAAGAGCCAGACGTATCCCCAACTGGTCGCCCGGAGAACGCGGTTGCCCGAGAGGCGCATCACCGCGAGCAGGGTGCCCAGGCCGAAGCCGAGCACCATGACGACGGCCGTCAGCCAGAGGGTGAGGCCGAGCCCGCGCAGCACGGAGTCGGTGGTGAAGTACTGCGCGACGACGTCCCATTGGAACGCCTTGTTGCGCACGACGGAGACGAGCGCGAGGCCTAGGAGGACGAGGACGACGGCGGCGGCCACCCACTGGCCCGTGCGGCGCACCGGGACGATGCGGGGTACGACGTCCTTGACGGCGCCCTCGGGGACGGGTGGGTCCGCCGCGGACGTGGTGTCGGAGGAGGAGGGTGCGGGCGTGAGGGATTCTGTCTGCGCGGACATGCTGGGGCTCCGTGGATGCGGGATCGAACACGGGGCGCGGCTTCACAGCGGGCACGAGGCGGACCAGGCCCCTCAGCACTGGTCCGCCTATGAGATAAGCGGCGCAGGCGCCCCCCTGTCAAGCCTGTCCACACTGTGAGCCTCGTACGGGCGGCAGTTGACGCACCACCGAATGCCTGTTCCACTGGGCGCATGTATTCGCAGCAGTGGCTGGTCACCCGCTCCCACATCGACTTCGGTCGTGTGTGGTCCTGTTCCTGTTGAGCTGACCCCCTGCTCCTCTCCGCACGCTCGCGCCCTCGCGCGTCTTCGAGCGTTCCTCCCCGCGTGACTTCACCCGCACGACAGCACCCTCCCCTCCCCTCGCACCACTGAACGGCTTCCGCTCCGCCTCGCGCTGCCCCCGGGCCGTGCCGGCGGGGCCGGTCGGCACACCCCGGCACTCCTTCACATCCGGCACATCCGGCACTCCCGGCACCTCCCCGCACCTCCCGGCACATCCGGCGCGCCCGGCACGTTCCGGCACGCCCCCGACGAATCTGGAGCAGCTCCGCCATGCCCCGCACCCGCCACACCGTCGCCTTCGCCCTGATCACCGCCGCCACCCTCGCCCTCGCCGGGTGCGGGACGGGCGAGCCCACCACGGCGAAGGCGGCCGACGCGCCCGCCCAGGACACCCCCAAGAACGACGTGGTGTCCTCCGTGAAGAAGGACGACGCCGCTGCGACCCTGCTGCCCGCGGACGTCCGCTCGGCGGGCACGCTGAGAATCGCCAGTACCGCGGGATCCCCACCGAGTTCGTTCTACGAGGCGGACGGCAAGACGCTCTCCGGCGCGGACGTCGACTTCTCCGACGCGGTGGCCCGCAAGCTCGGCCTGAAACTCCACCGCGAGATCGCCTCCTTCGAGGCGATCCTGCCGGCGCTCGGCAGCGGCAAGTACGACCTGGGCACCGGGAACTTCGGCGTTACGGAGGAGCGGCGCAAGACGATCGACTTCGTCACCTACATCAACGACGGCCAGGGCTTCGCCGTACGGAACGACAGCAAGCTGAAGGCGGTCACCGACCTCACCCAGCTCTGCGGCCTGAAGGTCGCCACGGGGGCGGGGACCACCTTCGAGGTGACGCTGGAGAAGAACAAGGGCCTGTGCGACGCGGCGGGCAAGAAGCCCTACACCGTGCAGACCTTCGCCGACCAGACGTCCATCTGGATCGGCCTCCAGCAGGGCCGGATCGACGTGGTGATGTCGACCATCAACGGGCTGCGCTACGCGGTGACCCAGCAGAAGGACGTCCGCTTCCTCAACGAGTTCAAGCGGCTCGACGTCGGCTTCGCCTTCAAGAAGGGCACCCCGCTGGCCCCGGCCTTCCAGGCGGCGGTGAACAGCCTCAAGGAGGACGGCACCTACGACCGCATCCTGAAGAAGTGGGGTACCTCCGACTCGGCGATCGAGACCTCGCAGATCTCGCCTCCCGAGATCAAGTGAGGCCACGGATCCGGTGAGTCCGCGGACCGAACCAGTCCGCGGACCGAACCAGTCCGCGGACCGAACCAGTCCGCGGACCGAACGAATCCGCGCGGGCGGCTCCGGGGCCTTACCGGCGCCGCCCGCCGGGCAGTTCAGCAATCGCAACCGCAGTCGCAACAGCCGCACCCGTCGCCGCAGCCGGAGCAGTTGGAGCAGCAGTCACAGCACTCGCAGCAGTCGCCGCAGTCCGCCTGGCTGCAGACACCCTCGCGCCGCTCGCGCGACCAGGGGCCGTCGTAGGTGCCGCAGCACATCTGGCAGGTGCAGGCGAGTCCGGCCCAGACCAGGCAGCCGGCGATGAGCCCGCGCCGGTCGCGGGGCGGTCGCGGGGGTTCGGGCGGCGGTGCCGCGGGACCGCCGGGTGCGTGCGGACCACCGGGTGCGTACGGGTTGCCGGGAGGCGGCCCGTACGCACCCCGGTGCGCACAGGAGTCGGTGGCGAAGGCCCGGTCCACCGCGCGGCGCAGTTCGTGCACCAGCAGGACGTGCACCAGCTTGCCGTCGCCGAACTCCGCGTCGGCCAGCGCGAGACGCACCCCGCGCACCGCGTCGTCGCAGAGCCGCCGGGCCTCGGTGAGCGGGGTTCCGGTGGCGGTGAGCGGGTTCCACGCCCCCGCCTCGACATCCGCCCGCTGGTCCTCCACGGCGTCCAGGAGGTGGGCCAGCCGCCCGAAGAGCCGTCCCGCCTCGGCGAGCGGGGCCGCGTTGCCCGGCCGTCCGGCGAGGACGGCGGTGTGCGCGAAGGCGGCGGCGGTGGCCGTCTCGGTGGGTTCGGTGACGACGAGCAGCGGGGTGCCCGTCACGGCCAGCGCCTCGATCCCGGCCTGCCGGTCCACCGCGTCCAGCAGGACCGCGGTGTCGAAGCCGAGGGCCGCGCCGCTCCGGGCCCCGGCCCGGTCCCAGCCGGCCGCCACCCGGCGGGCGGCCGCGGCGACCGGACGGTGCGCCAGCAGGCCGTCCCGGTCGGCGACATGGTCGCGCACCTTCGCGGAGGCGAGCACGAGGGAGACGGCGGCGGCGAGCTTCGCCCCCTCGCCCATGGCCACGGGTGCGGTCCGCATGGCGCGCAGCGGGCACGGACCGGCGGTGCGCCGTCCGGCCGGGACCGGTCCGGCCTGAGCCTCCGTCAGAACCGAGACGATCAGGCCGTCATAGTTCGTCACGATCCGGGCGAACTGTCCGTGGTCGGCGCGGAGGGCGAGGCAGAGCCCGCAGAGATGGGCCATCCACTCGGCTCTGAGCCCTTCGCTCAGCCGGTGCGTACAGGGCCTGACGATTCCGAACACGAGCGTTCCCCCCGAGAACCTGAACGACGGGCCCGCGACGCCTCGCACACCCACGCGTCGGTCATCGTACCGATCGGGTCGTTCACTCGTACGCCCTCTACCTCACCCGTACGGTCGCGAGCATCCTATTTTCTTCCTACAAGCCCCCTTATTCGGTCGTAACCCTGACGAACCGCCACATGTTCTGCATCAGTAGCGTCACGAATCGCCTGCGCGCCGACTATCCACTTGGCGCGCTATCCGCATGATGGACGACCATAGGGATACGAAAGACATGCGGAACATCAGAGAACCGCGGTGAGAGGAGGCGTCCATGGGATCGGTACGCAAGGCGAGCGCCTGGCTGGGCCTCGTGGAGGACAACGACGAGCGCTACTACGACGACGAGTACTCCGAAGGCGCCGAAACGGGTACGCACGGCCAGGCATGGGTGACCGACCCCCGGGTCCAGGTCGCCTCCGAGGCGGCCGAGGAGCGGGAGCGCCGCATCGCCACGGTGACCCCGGACAGCTTCCGGGACGCGCGCACCATCGGCGAGCTGTTCCGGGACGGCGTCCCGGTCATCCTGAACCTCACGGCCATGGACCCCGCCGACGCCAAGCGCGTGGTGGACTTCGCCGCCGGGCTGATCTTCGGTCTGCGCGGTTCGATCGACCGGGTCGCCACCCGGGTCTTCCTGCTGACCCCTGCCCACACCCACGTGGTCAGCGGCGAAGCCTCCGGCCGGCAGGCCGGCGGCTTCTTCAACCAGAGCTGAGCAGGGTGCTCGCCAACACGCCCCGGACTCCGGCCCGCCGTCCCGCTCGGCCGGGCGGCCCTACCGGAAGGCGTCCAGGCCGGTGAGCGCCTTGCCCAGCACCAGCTGGTGCATTTCGACGGTGCCCTCGTACGTGAGCACCGACTCCAGGTTCGTCGCATGCCGCATCACCGGGTACTCCAGCGAGATCCCGTTGGCACCGAGGACGGTGCGTGAGGTGCGGCAGATCTCGATCGCTTCCCGCACGTTGCTGAGTTTCCCGAAACTGACCTGTTCCGGGCGGAGCGAGCCCGCGTCCATCCGGCGGCCCAGATGGTGGGCGAGCAGGATGCCCTTGTGGAGCTCCACCGCCATGTCCGCGAGCTTGGCCTGGGTGAGCTGGAAGCCCCCGATGGGCCGGCCGAACTGTTCCCGGGTCCGCGCGTAGTCGACGGCAGCCTCGAAGCTCGACCGCGCGGCGCCCATGGCACCCCAGACGATCCCGTACCGCGCGTGGTTCAGACAGCTGAGCGGGCCGCGCAGCCCCGTCACGCCCGGCAGCACCGCCCCGGCGGGCAGCCGTACCCCGTCGAGCACCAGCTCGCTGGTGACGGAGGCACGGAGCGACCACTTGTGTCCGATCTCCGGCGCGGAGAAGCCGGGGCTGTCCGTGGGCACGACGAATCCCCGGACGCCCCGCCCCGCGTCGCCCTCGTCGGTCTGCGCCCAGACGACGGCGACCCCGGCGACCGAGCCGTTGGTGATCCACATCTTGCGGCCGGTGAGGATCCAGTCGTCCCCGTCGCGCTTCGCGTGCGTCCGCATCCCGGCGGGGTCCGAGCCGTGGTCGGGCTCGGTCAGCCCGAAGCAGCCGATGACCTCGCCCGCCGCCATGGCGGGCAGCCACCGCTCCTTCTGCTCCTCGGAGCCGTAGCGGTGGATCGCGTACATGGCGAGCGAGCCCTGTACGGAGACGAGGGAGCGGATCCCCGAGTCGGCGGCTTCCAGCTCCAGGCAGGCGAGGCCGTACTGGACGGCCGAGGCGCCGGCGCAGCCGTACCCCTTCAGGGACATCCCCAGCGCGCCGAGCGAACCGAGCTCGCGGGCCAGCTCGCGGACGACGGGCAGCTCGCCCTTCTCGTACCACTCCGCGATGTGCGGCAGCACCCGGTCGGCCGCCCAGGCGCGGACGGCGGCGCGGATCGCAAGGTCCTCCGGGTCGAGGAGGTCGTCGATGCCGATCGGGTCGCCCGGGTCGAAGGGGGGCGGCTTCGGCCGGTCGTGCTCGGTGCTCTGCATGGTGCCTCCGGCGGCTCGCGCGGTGTCCGGGGCCGTGCTGCCGCAGCTCTGTGCGGCAGTCGCGGACCCCGAAAAACTAGCGGTGGTAGTCAGGCTTCGCGGCCGACGCTACGGCTCAGCGGGACGCGCGTCCAGAGCCGGTCGCCTCGGCCGTTCCGCGTCGCGCCGGAGGCACCTCGCGGCCGGCCGGGAGGCCGCCCCGCTCCCGGTGGTCCGGCGTGCGGGGACCGGCGATCCGGGGCTCCGCGCCCGTACGGCGAGGTTCCGCGGCGCACTCCGCCGCGCACTCCATGGAGCGCGGCAGCCGCAGCGCGGCCAGCGCGCCGAGCAGCAGCAGGCCGGCGCTGACCAGCAGGGTGAGGTGGAGACCATGGACGAACGCGTGCCGCGCGGTGGAGCGCACCAGCCCTCCGGCCGGGCCGCCGAGCCGGTCCGCCACCTGGTAGGCCTCGCCGAGGGAGTGCGAGGCGGCGCTGCCCGCGGCGGCCGGTACGCCCTCCTTGTGCAGGGCGGCGAGGCCGGGGGCGTAGGCGGCGTTCATGACACTGCCCAGCAGCGCGATCCCGAGCCCCGCGCCGAGCTGGTACGAGGTCTCCCCGATCGCCGCCGCACCGCCCGCACGGTCGGCGGGAGCGTCGTTGAGCATCGACTCGTAGGCGCCGAAGAGGGTGGTCTGGAGCCCGAAGCCCAGCAGGACGAAGCCGGCCGTCATCAGGGCGGGGCGGTCGTGACCACCCATCGGCGTCAGCAGCAGCACCGACGCCGCCGTCAGCACGAAGCCGAGCCCGACCATCCTGCGGGGGCCGAGGCGGCGCAGCGTGTACGTGCCGGTGGCCCCGGCGGCCATGGCCGCGAAGGTCAGCGGAAGCAGCCGCAGGCCGGTGCGGAGCGGGCTGAGGTCCAGGACGAGCTGGAGGTACTGGACGGCGATGAGTTCGAGGCCGACCAGGGCCAGCATGGCGAGGACGATGCAGCCGACCGCCGTGGCGAAGGCGGGCCGGGCGAACATGCCGATGTCGATCAGCGGGTGCGTGCGCCGCCGCTGCCGTCGGACGAACAGGACGAGGAAGAGCACCCCGGCCACCAGCGGGACGAGCGAGGCCGGATCGAGGACGCCCTCCCCCGCGCCCATCCGCTTGACGCCCAGGACGGCGCCGAGCACCCCGACGGCGGCCATCAGCGCGCCGAGCACGTCCCACGGGCCTTCGCCGGAGCCGCGCGACTCCGGCAGCAGCCGGCGCCCGACCGGGAGCACCAGCGCCATCAGCGGGACGTTGATCAGGAAGACCGAGCCCCACCAGTAGTGCTCGACGAGGAATCCGCCGATGACCGGGCCGGTGGCCGCGCCCACGGCGGCGACCGCCGTCCAGACCCCGATGGCGACGGCCCGCTCCCGGCGGTCGGGGAAGACCTGGCGCAGGATCGACAGGGTGGCCGGCATGATCATCGCGCCGCCGACCCCGAGCAGGGCGCGGGCGGCGACGAGTATCCCGGGGCTGCCCGCGAAGGCGGCGAGCGCGGATGCCGCGCCGAAGAGGGCGTAGCCGCAGAGCAGCACCCGCCGTCTGCCGACCCGGTCCCCGAGGGTGCCGAAGAGGATCAGCAGCGAGGCGCAGACCAGCGGGTAGGCGTCCACGATCCACAGCAGGGCCACCGGGCCGGGCCGCAGGTCCTCGGTGACCGCGGGCACGGCGACGTGCAGCACGGTCGAGTCGAGCGCGACCAGCAGCAGGCTGAGGCAGAGGACGACGAGCACGACCCAGCGGTTCCTGCCGCCGTCGCCCGGAGTCGTACCGCCGTCGCCCGGGGTCGTACGGGAGGCGGGGCTCTTGCCGGTGGCCGGGCGCGGGGCGCTCGGGGCCGTGTTCCTCCCGGACATCTGCGTACCTCCCATGTGTCCCTCGCGCTCGGCGGACCGGAGCGGCAATGGTGCGCGGCGCCCCCGGGGCCCGGCATCGACGGGCGAGTGAGCCGTCAGCGTACGCGAGTGCACCGCTGTCACACGTGGCCCAGCTCATACCCTCCGTCACAGGCGTTGTGGCGTGCGCCACATCCGCAGCCGTCCGGCGCCCGCTCCCCCGCGCCCCGCCCCGGGAAGGGCACGGCCGCCTTCCCGGGGCGGGGCGGGAAGCCGCGGAAAGGGCGGGAAATACCGGCGGCGACTTCTTCCGCGGAATGGAGCGACCGTCACCGCGGCCTTGACGGAACTACCCGGAAGGAGGAGAAGACCCGATCCTGTTGTTTTTCCTCCGGGGCCGGAAAACGGCACGTCCGGCGACCTGGGTCACATCACATCGTCATCACAAACCCGTGGGATCGACCGGGTCACACACTCACTCGCTGTAACGTCGATTGGGTGCGTACCGACATCTTTGCCCGGCTGGACCGGGAGCCGGAACCGCCGAAGATAGAGATCCCGCGGATGAGCCGTCACCGTGTGGCCCTCTTCGGCGGGACGTTGGCGTTCTATCTCGTCATCGTCTACCTGGTCCTGGTCTCGTCCTGGCTGGTGGCTCTGGACTGGAAGGTCATGCTCTTCCGGCCGTACCAGCAGTGGCCGTCGCTGCACGCCTTCCTCGACTACTACGTCGTGCTCGGGCAGCGGGGACCGACCGCGGTGATGATCGCGAGCTGGCTCGGCTGGCGTTCCTGGCGGCAGCACACCTTGCGCCCGCTGCTCACGCTGGGCGCCGCGCTGTTGCTCCTCAACGTGTCCGTGGGCGGCGTCAAGATCTTCCTCGGGCGGCTCGGTCCGCACTACGCGACCCAGATCGGATCGGCCGAGCTCTTCGCCGGCGGCGATATATTTCCGTCCGGACACACCGCGAACGCCGTCGTGACCTGGGGAATCCTCGCCTATCTGGCCACCACCCCGAAGGCCAGGCGCTATCTGTCGGCCATTTCGGCGACGGTGTCGCTGGGCGTGGGGCTCACCACCGTGTACATCGGCACGCACTGGCTCAGCGACGTCCTGCTGGGCTGGGCGGCGGGGCTCCTGGTCCTCCTGGCCCTGCCCTGGGTGGAGCCGCTCATCACCCAGACCGAGCAGCTGATCCTGGCCGCGCGCGAGCGCTGGCGGCAGCGGCAGAGCCGCGGGGCGGGCATCTCCGTCCCGGTCGCCACGGGCGGGCACCGTCCCGTGCTTCCGGTGGGTGCGGACGATCCCGACGAGGCCGTGGCGGCGGGCGCCGACGGCGTTCCGGGGCTCATGCCCGCCGGCGCGGCCGCCCGTACCCGTCCGGCCCCGCACCCGGTACGTACGGAGCGCGCCCCGGGAGCACCGGCCGGTTCCCGGCGGCCGTCGCAGCCGGACCGGCCGCCCCGGTCCACCGCGGCCCCGGCCCGCCCGATGGGCGGCTGACCGCACCCCGCACCCGGGCACGGCGAAGGCCCCGGCTCCGGCCGGGGCCTTCGCCGTGCCCGGGACCCGCCTCAGGGCCGGGCAGCGGCGGCGGAGTCAGCCGATCCAGCAGCGGGTCACGGTGGAGTCCTCGACCTGGAAGTTGATGCGCCCGGTGCGGAACTCCATGGTCAGGATCGTGCCCGGCGGGACGGCCCGGACGGTGGTCCAGCCGCGCGCCACGGCCCTTCGCTCGGCGGTCGTGGTGTCCAGGCCGACGTACGGGCCGGGCGGGTCGTCCGGCTGGGCGGGCGGGGTCGGTAGGGATGTCATACGTTCCACCGTAGAGCGTGCGGGGCACCTCGGGGCAGGCTCCGGCCATGCCGGAAGCCGTACGGTCGCCCGCTCGGGAGCCTCCTCCGGGTGCGGCATCGGTCACACTTGTGTCACAAGATCCACATCAGTATTCGACTCGAACAATTGGCTCGAACGTGTGGCCCGGTGTGGCGCGAAAGGTAATGTGAACGGCCTTGCGTCGCGCGTTTCGGTGACGGCGGGAAATTAAGCCGAGGACCCGGCGGAGGGTCCGGTCCACGGCCTTCTGCGGAATATCCGTACAGAGGACGGCACCGCCCGGAATTCATCTGTTCTTATGCCGGTCCTCCCCTTCCTCACCTCTCCCTCACATCCGCACGGCGCGTCCACTATGCGGAATGTCCAGACCTGTGCAAGGCCGAGGTCAGCAGGTCACGGGCGGCCAGGATGCGCGCGGTCAGCTCCGGGGGCTCCACGACCGCGAACTCGAACCCCGTCATCAGCACGTGGACGACGAGCACGTCCAGGCTGGCCGCTCCCGAGGTGAACAGGCAGCTGCCGGCGTCGAGAGGCTCCAGCACGCCCGCCGACGGGCTGATCCGGGAGGCCGCCTCCTCGGCCGGGACCATCAGCCGGACCACTCCCCTGACCGGGTAGACGGTGGTCGAGACGCCCCGCGACACGTAGGCGGCCAGGTCCTCGGCCGGGGGCGGTCGGGGCGTGAAGCGGGAGCCGTGCGGCGGCGTCGGCGTGATCCGGTCGGCGCGGAATGTGCGCCAGCCCTCCCGGTCCACGTCCCAGGCGACCAGGTACCAGCGGCGCTCCGCGCACACCAGCCGGTGCGGTTCCGCGTGCCTGCGCGACTCGGCCCCGCCGTGGTCCCGGTAGGAGAACCGGAGCCGCCGGCAGTCCCGGCAGGCGCCCGCGAGCTCGGTCAGCAGCCCGGGGTCGACCGTGCTCCCCTCCGGCCCCGGCCCGCGGGTCATGGGCACCGTGAAGGCGCTCAGCGCGCCCACCCGGCGGCTCAGCCGGTCCGGCAGCACCTGCTCGACCTTGGCGAGCGCGCGGACCGAGGTCTCGCCGATGCCCTCGACCCCGTTGCCGGCGGCGGTGCGCAGCCCGACCACCACCGCGACGGCCTCGTCGTCGTCGAGCAGCAGCGGCGGCAGCGCCGCCCCGGCACCGAGCTGGTAGCCGCCGCCCGTACCGGGGCTGGCGTGAACGGGGTAGCCGAGCTCGCGCAGCTTGTCGACGTCGCGCCGCACGGTGCGCGGGGTGACGCCGAGGCGTTCGGCCAGCTGTTGTCCGCTCCAGTCGCGGTGGGCCTGGAGGAGCGAGAGCAGGCGCAGCAGTCGTGCCGAGGTCTCCAACATGCCCGGGAGTCTGCCAGCCCTCGCGGACACCTCCTGTCCGCGTCGCCGCGTCCTCGTACGGGGCGTGTGCGGGGCGCGGGGCCCGTACGGCCACCTGCCACGGGCGGCCCGGGCCGTCCGGACCACCTGACGGACCGGTGGGGCGGACCCGCCGTCGAAAATCGTACGGATGCTGCCCCCGATGCTGTACGCGGCGGGTACGCGCGCGAGGGCCCGATGCCGGTACCGGCGGCCCCGGTACGCGCCCTCGTACGCCCTCCGGCCCCCTGCGGCAGCGGGCCGACCGGGCACGGAGCCCGTGACTCCGCCCCTCGTACGGCGAACCCGGCCGGGGGTCCGGGCACCCGTCGCGCCCGGGGGTACGCCGTTTCGGTGCGGCTCCGGGCGTGACCCGGGCGGCGGATCGTCCGTTGTTCTTGCATGAGCCGGGACCCGCCCGGCCACGCACCGACTCCTAGGAGCGCCCCGTGCCCCGCATGCTCGACGTCAGCGAGGACGTACGCGCCGAAATCGGCGACGCCGAAGCAGACCGGCTGCTCGTCGGCGACAACGCCCCGGGCAGCTACGACTGCACCTCCTGCCGCACCCCCGGCAACTCGGAGCAGGAGCGCACCAGCACCGTGCTGTTCGTGGGGGACGAGACGGCCGTCCTGGCCTTCGCCCACGCCTCCTGCATCCCGTCCCAGGTCGTGCGCGTCGCCGAGGACCAGCTCCAGGGCGCGGTGCGCAGTATCACCGGCAGCGAACCGCAGAACCCGGAGGGTCTCATGCCCGAACAGGCCGTCCTCGGCATCACCAGCGGACTCGTCCTCATCGAGGACGATCTCCGCCCGGCTCTGGTGGTCGAGCCGACCGGCCCGATCGCCCGGCCCGGCACCGACGGCAGAGGGGGCGACGAGTTCCTCCAGCTGCTCCTGGAGCAGGGCTTCCGGCACGCCCACGACCTCGACCGGCTGCCCGGACCGCTGCCCGGCTGGTCGGTGCTGCTGGCCATGGGCCAGCTCCACGCCGTGCTGCAGCCGGGCACCGGTGGCGGCTCCCCCGTCGCCTGGTGGCAGGCGCACCAGCCGCTCCAGGTCACCGACGGATGGCGGGCGGCGGCCAACAAGTCGCAGCAGATCCTGGTCTTCGCCGCCCCGGCCGGATCGATCGGCCAGCAGCCCCGCGAGGACCTGCTGAGGGACGCGCTGGACAAGGCGGCGGTCAACGGTCTGCTCGTCGCGGCCTCGATGCCGCTGGCCGGGACCTGATCGTGTCCACGCCTCCCGCCGGTCTCCGTCGCGTGGCGATTTCTCCTCCGGGGCCGCATCCGACGGACGCCGGGGTCGTTGGCCCTTATGTGCACTCATACGACCCACCCCGCCAGCATCTGAGCCCGATTCCCGGCATGCGCCCGTCCAGGGACTTCCCGGGGGGCTCCTCGCCCACCCCGATCTACGACGCGCTGTACTCCGAATATCTGCGGTCGTTCCGGGCGCTTCCGGGTGACCGCAGCGGCGAGGAGAGTCTGGGTTTCCTGGGCTTCGGCGGTCCGGGCAGGCTCGCCGCCCGCCCGGGGAGCTTCGGGCACGCCGCTGCCGCCGCGCAGCAGGGGCGTACGGCCGCCCAGAGCGGCGGCGCGGGCGCGGGCGGCGCCTGGCAGCGGGTGGGCCGGCACGCCGGACGTCCGCAGCCGGCGGCGCTGCCCCCTGGCTCCCGGGAGCCCTGAGGCGGACCGCCGTGGCCCGTCGCTCGCGGAGGTCCCGCGAACGGCCCGCGCCAGGTCCCGTACACGTGACGGAGCCCCGGCCGCTTCCCTCCCGGTGAGGCGGGTTCTATTGATCCCCGCAACACCCTGGAGTTCAGGGAGTTGCGGGGATCGTGGATTTCGAGGTGCTGAGGACGAGGTTCTTCGAGGCGTTGGTCAGGACGGACGGCAGTATCACTGCTGCGGCCCGTGCGGTCGGAGTGAACCGCAACACGGCGAACGGGTGGGCGCGGCAGGCCGGAGTCCGTGGTCGCGGAAAGCCTCGCAGGCCCGGGCACCCGGGTCGGGCGGAGTACGAGCGGCTGCGGGCGGCGGGAGTCCGGCGCCGTGAGGCCGCCGCGCGGGCCGGCGTCCATGAGCGCACCGCCGAGGACTGGGACCGCGGTATCCGGCGGATCGGCCACTCGCGCCTGCACCCCGACGGGCGCCGCATCGACTACAAGACCGGTGTGACCACCCCCACCGGCGCTACCGCTTCGGAGTCCTCCTCCCTCGCAGCGGTCGAGGCCGAGCCGCACCCCAGGTTCCTCACGGTGACCGAGCGGGAGCTGATCGCCGACATGCGCCGTGGAGGCCACTCGCCGCGCGCGATCGGACGGGCACTGGGCCGGTCGGCCTCCACGGTCAAGCGCGAGATCGACGGCCGGTCGGTCGATGGCCTCGTCGACGAGATGGTGATGATCTCCGAACGGCCACCGGAGGTGGAAGACCGGGCGATTCCCGGGCACTGGGAAGGCGACCTGATCGTCGGCACTCGCAGCGAGAGCGCGATCGTGACCCTGGTCGAGCGCTCCACCCGCTACGTCCTGCTCGGGCACCTGCACGGCGGGCACACCGCCGAGGAGGTCCGCGACGTGCTGGTGCCCTTGATCCAGACCCTGCCTGCCCACCTGCGCGGCTCGCTGACCTGGGACCAGGGCTGCGAGATGGCCGCACACAAGCAGTTCACCATGGCCACCGGGGTGCCGGTCTACTTCTGCGACCCGCACTCGCCCTGGCAGCGCGGATCGAACGAGAACACCAACGGCCTGCTGCGGCAGTACTTCCCCAGAGGCACCGACCTGTCCGTGCACAGCCCCGAAGACCTCGAACACGTCGCCCGGAAACTCAACCGCCGCCCACGCGAAACGCTCGGCTGGAAAACACCAGCCGAGCGCCTGCGTGATCTGCTGACAGCCGCGTAAGCCATCAGGTGTTGCGAGGACCCCCAGAATCCGCCCTTCCCTCCCGGTGAGGGGGGAGCGTCCGGGGCTCCGTCGCGTCCGGGGCCGCGGGCTACTTGTTGCGGCCGCGCTTCTCGCGGACCCGTACCGAGATGTGGATCGGGGTGCCCTCGAAGCCGAACTCCTCGCGCAGACGGCGCTCCACGAAGCGGCGGTAGCCGTGCTCCAGGAAGCCGGAGGCGAAGAGGACGAACCGCGGCGGCTTGGTGCCCGCCTGGGTGCCGAAGAGGATGCGGGGCTGCTTTCCGCCCCGTACCGGGTGCGGGTGGGAGGCGACGATCTCGCCGAGGAAGGCGTTCAGCCGTCCGGTGGGGATGCGGGTCTCCCAGCCTTCGAGAGCCGTCTCGATCGCGGGGACCAGCTTCTCCATGTGGCGGCCGGTCACCGCGGAGACGTTGACGCGCGGGGCCCAGGCGATCTGCGCGAGCTCCGTCTCGATCTCGCGCTCCAGGTAGTAGCGGCGCTCCTCGTCGAGGGTGTCCCACTTGTTGAAGGCGACGACGAGCGCGCGCCCGGCCTCGACGGCCATGGTGACGATCCGCTGGTCCTGGACGCTGATGGACTCGCTGGAGTCGATCAGGACGACGGCGACCTCGGCCTTCTCCAGGGCGGCGGCGGTACGCAGCGAGGCGTAGTAGTCCGCACCTTCCTGGAGGTGCACGCGGCGGCGGATGCCGGCCGTGTCGATGAACTTCCAGGTGATGCCGCCGAGGTTGATCAGCTCGTCGACCGGGTCACGGGTGGTGCCCGCGAGCTCGTTGACGACGACGCGGTCCTCGCCCGCGACCTTGTTCAGCAGCGAGGACTTGCCGACGTTCGGGCGGCCGATGAGCGCGATGCGGCGGGGGCCGCCGACGGGGGTGCCGAAGCGCTGCGCCGGGGCCTCGGGCAGGGCTTCGAGGACGGCGTCCAGCATGTCGCCGGTGCCGCGGCCGTGCAGTGAGGAGACCGGGTGGGGCTCGCCGAGGCCGAGCGACCAGAGGGCGGTGGCGTCGGCCTCGCCGCTCTGTCCGTCGACCTTGTTGGCGCAGAGCACGACGGGCTTGCCCGCCTTGCGCAGCAGCCTGACGACGGCCTCGTCGGTGTCGGTCGCGCCGACGGTGGAGTCGACCACGAAGACGACCGCGTCGGCGGTCTCGATGGCGTACTCCGCCTGGGCGGCGACGGAGGCGTCGAGCCCCAGCACGTCCTGCTCCCAGCCGCCGGTGTCGACGACCTTGAAGCGGCGTCCGGCCCACTCGGCCTCGTACGTGACGCGGTCACGGGTGACGCCGGGCTTGTCCTGGACGACGGCCTCGCGGCGGCCGATGATGCGGTTCACCAGCGTCGACTTGCCGACGTTGGGGCGGCCGACGACGGCGAGGACGGGCAGCGGGCCCGCTCCCACCTCGTCGAGGGCACCCTCGATCTCCTCGGGGTCGAAGCCTTCCTGCGCGGCGAGCTCCATGAACTCCGCGTACTCGGCGTCGCCAAGTGCTCCGTGCTCGTGGTCCGAGCCGTCGGAGTGAATCTGGTCGTTCATGAAGTCCGTTCCTCTGTACGTCATCATCGATGGGCCGCTGTGACGCGGCTCACTACTCAGGTCTTGACCGGACGCCCGGTGAGGCGCCTGGCGTCTTCCAGGTGCGCGGCCAGCTTCCGCTGGATCCGCACGGTGGCCTCGTCCAGGGCCTTGCGGGTCCGGCGCCCGCTGCCGTCGCCCGCGTCGAACGCGTCCCCGAAGACCACGTCCACCCGGCTGCGCAGCGGGGGCAACGCGGATATCAACCGTCCCCGGGCCTCCGTGCTTCCCATGACCGCCACGGGGACGATCGGCGCCCCACCGCGTACCGCGAAGTACGCGAGTCCGGCCCGCAGCGACGCGAAGTCGCCTTCGCCCCGCGTGCCCTCGGGAAAGATCCCGAGCGCCCCGCCGTTCGCCAGTACGCCGAGCGCCTGGGTGATGGCGGTGCGGTCGGCGGCCGTACGGTCCACCTTCAGCTGCCCGATTCCGCGCAGGAACGGGTCGAGGGGGCCGGCGAACGCCTCTTTTTTGATCAGGAAGTGCACCGGACGGGGCGCGGTACCCATCAGCATCGGTCCGTCGATGTTGTGCGAGTGGTTCACCGCGAGTATGACGGGTCCGGCGGACGGAACCCGCCAGGCGCCGAGGACCCGGGGCTTCCACAGCCCGTACATCAGTCCGATACCGATGCCGCGCCCCACGGCCGCTCCGTGCTCGGAGGGCACCGGGGTGGCTTCCGTCACTTCGCGGCCCGCTTCTCCTCGACGAGGGTGACGACGCACTCGATGACCTGGTCGAGGGTCAGCTCGGTGGTGTCCACCTCGACGGCGTCGTCGGCCTTGGCGAGCGGGGAGGTCTTGCGGCCGGAGTCGGCCGCGTCCCGCTTGATCAGGGCTTCCTTGGTGGCGGCGACGTCCGTGCCCTTCAGCTCGCCGCTGCGGCGGGCCGCGCGGGCCTCCGGCGACGCGGTGAGGAAGATCTTGAGGTCGGCGGCGGGCAGCACCGTGGTGCCGATGTCCCGGCCCTCCACCACGATGCCCCCTTCGGCGGCCGCGGCGATGGAGCGCTGGAGCTCCGTGATGAGGGCGCGCACCTCGGGGACCGCGCTGACGGCGCTGACGTTGGAGGTGACCTCCTGCGTACGGATCGGCCCGGAGGCGTCCTCGCCGTCGACGGTGATCGTCGGGGCGGACGGGTCGGTGCCGGAGACGATCGCGGGCTTGCCGGCGGCGGTCGCGACGGCGGCCGCGTCGGAGACGTCCACGCCGTTGGCCAGCATCCACCAGGTGATCGCCCGGTACTGCGCACCGGTGTCCAGGTAGCTCAGGCCGAGCTTGGCGGCGACGGCCTTGGAGGTGCTCGACTTGCCGGTGCCGGAGGGGCCGTCGATGGCGACGATCACGGCGGAGCTTGCGGTTTCCACGGCGGTGGGCACCTTCCTGGTACACGGGCGGGACGGGCGGGGACTGGGCCGGCCGACGTACGGCCTGGTCCAAGGTTACCGAGTGTGGGGGACACAGCTGTACCCCGATCGGACGCACCCCGCCGCGGACCGGGCTCCGGGCCCCGTACCGGCCGGCGCTCCCGGGGGCGCACGGTGTCCCCGAGGCGCACGGGACCCGGGGGTCAGGGGCGGAGCGACCAGCCGCGCTCGGTGAGGGCGGAGCCGAGCGCGGCGGCCGCGCTCGGCTCGACCATGAGCTGGACCAGGCCGGCCTGCTGGCCGGTGGCGTGCTCGATCCGGACGTCCTCGATGTTCACCCCGGCCCGTCCGGCGTCCGCGAAGATCCGGGCCAGCTCGCCGGGGCGGTCGCTGATGAGGACGGCGACGACCTCGTACGAGGCGGGGCCCGCGCCGTGCTTGCCGGGAACCCGGACGCGGCCGGCGTTGCCGCGCCGCAGGACGTCCTCGATGCCCGCCGTGCCCGTACGGCGCTTCTCCTCGTCGGCGGACTGGAGGCCGCGCAGCGCCCGTACCGTCTCGTCGAGGTCGGTGGCGATGCCGGCGAGCACGTCGGCGACGGGCCCGGGGTTGGCGGAGAGGATCTCCACCCACATCCGGGGGTCGGAGGCGGCGATCCGGGTGACGTCGCGGATGCCCTGCCCGCACAGGCGTACGGCGGTCTCGTCGGCCTCCTCCAGCCGGGCGGCGACCATCGAGGAGATCAGCTGCGGGGTGTGCGAGACCAGGGCGACGGCCCGGTCGTGCGCGTCGGCGTCCATGACCACGGGGACGGCCTTGCAGACCGCGACCAGCTCCAGGGCGAGGTTGAGCACCTCGGTGTCGGTGTCCCGGGTCGGGGTGAGCACCCAGGGGCGGCCCTCGAAGAGGTCCCCGGTGGCGGCGAGGGGGCCGGAGCGCTCCTTGCCGGCCATCGGGTGCGTACCGATGTACGGGGTCAGGTCGAGCCCCAGCGCCTCCAGCTCGCGGCGGGGGCCGCCCTTGACGCTCGCGACGTCGAGGTACCCCCGGGCGACGCCGTCACGCATGGCGCCGGCCAGCACCGACGCGGTGTGCGCGGGCGGTACGGCGACGACGGCGAGGTCCACCGGACCCTCCGGCGGCTCCTCGGTACCGGCCCCGAGCGCCGCGGCGGTGCGGGCGGACGCGGGGTCGTGGTCGGCGAGGTGGACGTGGATGCCGCGGCCGGCCAGGGCGAGGGCGGCGGAGGTGCCGACCAGTCCGGTACCGATGACGAGGGCGGTTCTCACTGGGCGATGTCCTTGCGGAGGGCGGCGGTGGCGCCGAGGTAGACGTGCTGGATCCGCGCCCGGGGGAGGTCGGTCTCGATGTGCGCGAGCAGCCGGACCACCCGGGGCATGGCCCCCTCGACGTCGAGTTCCTGGGCGCAGATCAGCGGGACATCGACGATACCGAGCCCGCGGCGCGCGGCGGCGGCGGGGAAGCCGTTGCGGAGGTCGGGGGTGGCGGTGAACCAGATGCTGATGAGGTCCTCGTGGCTCAGCCCGTTGCGCTCCAGCACCGCGGCGAGCAGGGTGGCCACCCGCTCGTCCATCTCCCCGGGCTCGTCCCGGTCCAGCTGGACGGCTCCACGGACCGCTCGTACCGCCACGTCGCTTCTCCCTCGCTGTCCGTCTCCGTCGACGCTCCGTGGCCAGAGTAGAGGGGCGGTCCGGCGGGCGGGGCCGGCGTTTCTCTCCGTGAGACGCGGGGCCGCGGGTGGCACGGGGCTCGTGCGCGTGCCGCCACCCGGGTGGCGGCGGCCCGGTTGCTTCGCCCCGGGAGCGCGCGGCGCCACGATGCGTGGTGCCGGGGGCGGCTTCGCCCCCGGCGGAGACGGATACGGACGGCGCGCCGGGTGAAGACCGGCGGCGGCCGTCCGAGCGAGGGAGCGGACCATGGACGCACGGCGGAGGGCGGTCCTGGCGGCCACGACCGCGGGCGCGGCGGCGCTGGTGACGGGGTGCGGGTCGTCCGGCGGTGACGGGGGCACCGAGAGCTCCCCGGCCTCGTCGGCGACGGCGTCGGCGACGGACGGGGGCGCCGGGGGTACGGAACTGGCCAGGACCTCGGACATCCCGGTGGGCGGCGGGAAGATCTTCAAGAACCGGAAGATCGTGGTGACGCAGCCGGAGGAGGGCGAGTTCAGGGCGTTCTCCGCGGTGTGCACCCACGCCGGCTGCCTGGTGACGAAGGTGGCGGACGGCACGATCGACTGTCCGTGCCACGGCAGCAGGTTCAGCATCACGGACGCGGCGGTGGAGGCGGGCCCCGCGACCCGGCCGCTGCCCACCGAGAAGATCACGGTCAGCGGCGGCTCCATCCGGACGGCGTGAGACGGCGGGAACCGGCCTGGGCCCGCGGGAGCCGAGGGGGACGGCGTGGGGGGCGGGGCGGGGGCGGCGTGGAGGGCTGCGTGGAGGGCTGCGTGGAGGGCGGGGCGGGCCCCGGTGGCCCGCCCCGCCCGCTCATCGTTCCCGGAGGATCTCCGCCACGGCGGCCGCCTCCGCGACCTCGGCACGGGGGTGGGCCGCCAGGTCGTGGAGCCGGGCGGCCCAGCGCTCCGCCGGGGCGCCCCGGCCGGCCGCCTGCTCCACCAGCCGGACAGCGGCGAGCCCTGCCGTGACCGATCCCTCGGCCAGCAGGCCCGCGACCACCGCGTCGACCGCTTCCTCGGGCGCCGCACCGGGGAGTCCCGGACTGTGGAGCTGCACCGCGTCCAAGCACCCGGGCCGCTCCCCCGCGAGCGCCAGCCACCGCTCCCAGCGGCGCATCGAACCGTCCCCTCCGGCCAGGGCCGTCGTCGCGGCGGCCAGGGCCGCCCGGGACGCGGTGTGCGGAAGACCGGCCCGCTCCAGCGCGTCCGCCAGCGCCTCGTGGGCACCGGCCGGCCATCCCGATGCCGCCCGGAAGGTGTCGAGGAGTACGGCCAGGGCGGCCCGCGGCTCGGCCGCGCTCCCGCCGTTCGCCGTGGCCGCGGTACCGAGCGCCCGCTCCAGCGCGGTCCTCCCGGTCGGCTCTCCGGCCAGGCGGGCGAGCGTCATGAGGACCGCGCTCCGCACCGCGCGCGGTCGCGCCGTGTCGGCGGCCACCCGCACGAGCCGCCCGGCCGCCTCCGGCTCCAGCGGCCCCCCGTGTGCCAGGGACCGGGCCGCTTCCACCGCGACGGCCGCGTCCTCGGTCGCGGCGGCCCGCGCGAGGAGGAGGCGCCGGGCCCGCGCGGCCTCCGGCCGGACCGGTCGCGCCGCGAAGAGCCGTTCGCTCAGGGCGGGGTGGCGCAGCCCGCCGGAGAGCCGCCGCGCCACCTCCGGGTCGTCCGTCCACCCGGTGAGCGCGGGCACCATCGCCGCGCGGACGTCGCGGTGCTGGTCGGGCACGTCCCAGCCCGCGAGCAACGTGTCGAAGGCGGCACCCCGCCGGTCCCGGTCCATGGCTGCCAGGCTGTACGCGGCAGCCTTCCGGCCGCCCACGGAGTTGCCCGTACCGGCGAGGACCGCGCCCAGCCGCCGTACGGCCCCGGTGTCGGGCACGGTGCCGAGCAGCGCCGTCGCCCCCGCCATCGCCGCCCGCCCGCGCACTCCGCCGGTCGCCGCACGGTCGAGCAGGTACTCCAGCGTCCGGGGGTGCGCGTCCGCTCCCCCGCGCCCCGCCGCCAGGGCGCCGAGAGCGCTGAGCGCGGCGGCGGCCACCGGCTGCGGGGCGTCCGCCGCGAGCCGGCGCAGCTCCCCGGGGTCGCCGAGCAGGGCTGCGGCGTCGGTCCGCTCCCGCAGGGGCGCGCGCTCGTCCGTCGCGACCCGGACGAGGTGCGCGTCGAGCAGCGCGCGCCGGTCCGGCGGCCACCGGTCCAGCGCGCGGCCCTCCGGGCGCGGCACCCACCGTGCGGGCAGGCCGGCGCCCAGCACCGCTCCGAGCAGGTCGGTACGGCGGCGGGCGAGGGTCCGCCAGACGAGGGGGACGGTGATCAGGGAGGCGTCGGCGGCGAGCAGCCGGGCCACGCGTTCCTCCCGGGCCTCGGGGTCGCGGAGCCAGAGGGCCGCGGCGAGCTCGCGTCCGGGCGCCGGCCCGGCCAGCGCCACCCTGCCCAACTCGCCATCCAGGTGGGGAAGCCGGGGAAGCATGGGCGCGAGCAGGGCGGCAAGGCGTACCAGGTCCTCGGGCACTGGGGCGGGACACCGTTCCCACAGTGCCGCGGCCTCGGTGCCGGTCAGCACCAGCGGCCGGACCGGCCCCCTGCGCCGGGAGTCGGCGAGGAGCGGCAGCAGCAGCCCGGCCATGCCGGCGGCACGGCCCGCGTCGCCTCTGCGGGCCGCCGCCTCCAGCACCCGGCGCAGCCAGTGTTCGGCGGCGGCGAGGGTCTCGTGCGTCGAGTCCCGGGACTGCGCGGTGGTCGTGGCGGCGTCCCGCAGGACGGCGAACGGCACAGCCGGGAGGAGGTTGGCAGGTGCGCCCGCGGCGGCCAGCAGGGTCTGGTGGCGCACGGACTCCTCGTCGTGCCAGGCCCGTTCGCAGCCTTCCAGGACGCGCGCGTACTCCACCGGATCACCGTTCCGGGCGGCGCACGCCAGCAAGGCCGGCCATCCGCAGGACCGTTCGTGCGGGCGGTGAGCGTCCGTGAGCTCTCTGAGTACGGACTCCGCTTTTTCAAGGGGGAGTTGAGCAGCGAGTCGGGACCGGTGCAAGAGGCGGCGCGGGAGGGGCGACCAACGGTCGGCGATGATCTCGGCGCGGTCCGCCGGGGCCAGGGAGGCGAGCGCCCCGAACTCATCCGCTCCGGAGTACTGTCCGGCGGACGCCAGCCGCTCCTCGACCACCCGCCGTCGCTCCCGGGGAGGCACGATCCCGAGCAGGGGCTGAGGCTCCTGGCGGACGCCCGGGCCGGGGCGCCCGTCGGAGTCCCGCACGCACAGCACCCGGGCGAGCAGAACAAGATCGTCGGCGTCGCACGCCTCCAGCGCCCGCCGTGCGCGCCGGGGCAGCGGGCCGTCCGCCAGCGGTACGCGAGTGGTCCCGGTGCGTCGAAGGGTCGCGGCCAGTTCGGCCGGCCGGGCGAGCAGGATCATCGCGGCGGGGCCGGTGATCAGGTGCGGCGCCCGTTCCATCAGCAGCATTCCGGCCGCCGGGTCGCGCAGGGCGATCCGGGTGGCGATCACGTTCCCGGGCAGCGCACGGTCGCCGGCTGCCAGGTCCGCGAGGTGTTCGGCGACCGGACCAGGGGCGGTACGGGCCAGGACGTACAGGGCCGGGGGCGGCACCCGGGTCAGCCGGCCGAGCCAGTGGCGGACCGTCACGGGCGTACAGGCGGCGAGCAGCCGGGCCGTGTCCTCGTCGCCGTGGCGGGCGTGGACCCGCCCGGCCAGCCGGTCGGCGAGCGCGTGCCGCCGGGAGCGCCGCAGGACTCCGTAGGTGTCCCGGCGCACGGCCTTCGGGCCGTCGAGGGCCAGTTCCTCCAGGGCGTGGTCGGGTACGGGGAGCCGGATGGCCGCGGACAGCGCGTGCCGCCTGAGCAGCGGATCGCCGAGGGCATCGGTCACGGCGTCGACGTCGCGACGGACGGTGGCCAGGAAGAGGGCGAGCACCCGGTCGTCCGGGGTGCCGGAGTCCAGTCCGGCGTGGGCGGCCCGGTAGGCGGTCTCGTCCAGCGAACGGGTGTGTACGGCGATGGCCCGCATCCGGGCCGGGTGGGGCAGGTGGTCGAAGGCGATCGACACGGGGGACTTCTTCTCCGGGCAGGTGCGTCGCCGTGGAAGCGCCGCGATACGACGAGCGGATGACGCGCGATGTTCGCACCCCGGGCACCGCCGGCACAAGGATAAATCCGGGGCACCGCCCCTCCGCCCCCGCGTACCCTCACGCCCATGACCAGCCCCGATGCCGAGACCTCGTCCGCGACCACACGGTGTACTCCTGCGTGATGGGGTCGCGTGCGTTCGGGCTGGCCACCGAGGGGAGCGACATCGACCGGCGTGGGGTGTTTCTCGCGCCGACCGCCTCGTTCTGGCGGTTCGAGAAGCCGCCGACGCATCTGGACGGTCCGGCGCCGGAGCAGTTCTCGTGGGAGCTGGAGCGTTTCTGCGAACTGGCCCTGCGCGCCAACCCGAACGTCCTGGAGTGCCTGCACTCCCCTCTGGTGGAGCGGATCGACGACACCGGCCGCGAACTCCTCGCGCTGCGGGACGCCTTCCTGTCCCGGGAGGCGTACGCGACCTTCGCCCGGTACGCGACGGGTCAGCGGCGGAAGCTGGAGGCCGACGAGCGGACGCACGGTGGGCCGCGCTGGAAGCACGCCATGCATCTGCTGCGCCTGCTGATGTCGGCCCGGGACCTGCTGCGTACCGGGGTGCTCACCATCGGCGTCGGCGAGCGGCGGGAGGAGCTGCTCGCGGTGAAGCGGGGCGAGGTGGGGTGGCCCGAGGTGGAGCGCCGGATGACGCGGCTGGCCGAGGAGTGCGAGGGGGCTGTCGGCCGGTCCCCGCTGCCGGACCGGCCCGACCGGGCCCGGGTCGAGGAGTTCCTCGTCAGGACCCGGCGGGCCTCGGCGCTGGGCGGCGGCTGAGAGGCGGCCGAGCGACGGCCGCCGGGTGCGCCGGTCGGGAGCTCACTCCCCCAGCCGGGCCCGTACGACGAGTTCGTCCAGCGCCTCGAAGCAGGTCGGCCGCTCCGGCAGCCGGGTCGCCCGCTGGGCCGTGTCGAGCACCTCGTGCAGCGCCGCGACCTCTCGGGCCACCGTCTCCCGGTCCGGCCCCTCCATCGCACCGTGTTCGGCGGCGGCCTTCGCCTCGATCAGTCCGGGGAGCCACGCGGGGGCCGGTACCCGCTCCAGCAGGGTCGGCAGATGGGCCTGTATCTCGCCGGTGCGCATCGCGTGGACTCCGGTGAGCAGGGCGCGGAACGTGTAGAGCAGTGCCTTGAGTTCGCCGTTCCTCTCGAAGAGCCGCCACTGGGTGCGGGCGAATCCACGGTAATGGTCGGCGTGGTGACGGGTGATCAGTTGAGGTGCCAGGAGGACGAGTTCGCGGTGGACCGGGCTCGTACGCACGACCAGCGGGGAGAGCAGTTGCTCCAGGACGTATCCGTTCGGCCGCAGCATCAGCCGGACGAACTTCCGCAGGTCGTGGGTGACGAGATCCATCTCGGTCCCGTCCCGCACCCACATCCGGCTCCGGGTCTCCTCGGGATCACGCAGTCCGACAAGATCCCGGGCGGGCAGGACGTGGACGCCCCGCAGGTCCACGTCCGAGTCCCGGGAGGGGAAGCCGTACAGGTGCGCCCCGGAGACGGTGGCGAAGGCGAGGGGTCCTGGCTCCTCGTCCACGACCGCCCCGAGGTCGACGTCCGGGAGCCCCGCCTCGCCGCCCGGTGTCCCGTCGGCCGGTGTCCCGCCGGCCCGTGTCCGTACCGCTCCGGCCGTAGTCGCCCCGGCCGGTATCGCTCCGGCCGGTATCGCCCCGGCCCGTCCCGCGTCGCCGCTGTTCATGGATCAAGAATCCCAGAGCGCCCCCAGCGACAGGATGTCGCTCCGGTACTCGATCCGCTCGGCCCATTCCCTGGGCCAGGCCGAGGCTCCCAGGTGGGCGCCGGCGAGCGCCCCGGTGAGGCAGGCCAGCGAGTCGGAGTCGCCCCGGGTGCAGGCGGCCCGGCGCAGGGCGGTGACGGGTTCCTCGGGGAAGAGCAGGAAGCAGTGCAGGGCCGTCGCGAGGGCCTCCTCGGCGATCCAGCCGTCCCCCGTGCGCTCGCAGGGGTCGGTCTCCGGGGAGGGGTCGCGCAGGGCGTCCTGGACGCGGGTCAGCACCTCCAGGCACTCGTCCCAGCCGCGCTGGATGTAGGACTGGGCGGAGGCGTCGTGGGTGTGGCGCCAGAGGTCGCCGAGCCAGCGCTCGTGGTAGCGGCTCCGGTTCTCGTACGCGTAGCTGCGCAGCTGGCCGACGAGGCCGAGTGGCTCGGCGCCCCTGGCCAGCAGGTGGACGGCGCGGGCCATCAGGTCGGAGGCCGCCAGGGCGGTGGGGTGGCCGTGGGTCAGGGCGGCCTGGAGCTGGGCGGCGCCGGCGCGCTGGTCGTCGCTGAGTCCGGGGATCAGCCCGACGGGGGCGACCCGCATGTTGGCGCCGCACCCCTTGGAACCGGTCTGGCTGGCTTCCTGCCAGGGGCGGTCGCCGTCGAGGAGCCGGCAGGCGACCATGCACGTGCGGCCGGGTGCTCGGTTGTTGTCGGGCGAGTGGTACCAGTCGACGAACTCGTCCCGGACCGGCCGGGCCAGCCGGAGCCCGGTGAGCGGGCCCCGGTCCATGGCGGTGCGGATGCCCCGTCCGAGGGCGAGGGTCATCTGGGTGTCGTCGGTGACGAACGCGGGCCGGGGAAGTTCCATCGCGCGCCACGGGCCGCACTTGGCGAGGATGGCGGGCACGTCGTTGAACTCGGTCGGGAAGCCCAGCGCGTCGCCGAGGGCGAGCCCGACGAGCGAGCCGGTGGCGGCCTGTTTGGTGCGGGTTCCGGTGACGATCACGGGGTTCTTCCTTCCGGTCGCAGAAGCGGAGGGTGCAGGGCGGTGGCGGTGCCCGCCCGGTAGAGGGCGGCGGGTTTGCCCCGGCCCCCGGTGCGGCGCGGGGGCCCTTCGACGGCCTCGACGAAGCCTGACGTGGCGAGGACCTTGCGCCGGAAGTTGGGGCGGTCGAGCGCGGTGCCCCAGACGGTTTCGTAGACCTGCTGGAGCTCGCCGAGGGTGAACTCGGCGGGGCAGAACGCCGTTGCCAGGCAGGTGTATTCGAGTTTGGAGCCGATGCGGTCGTGGGCGTCGGCGAGGATGGTTCCGTGGTCGAAGGCGAGCGGCCTTGGCACCCCGGTGTCCCCCTCGCCGAAGGCCCACCAGCGGGCGCTGACCGCGTCGCCGCCGCCGCGCGGTTCGGGCAGGTCCGGCAGGAGCGCCGCGTACGCGACGGAGACGACCCGCATCCTCGGATCGCGGTCCGGTTCGGTGTAGGTGCGCAGTTGTTCGAGGTGGACCTCGCAGACGGTGTCCTCGTCCAGGCCCGTCTCCTCGGCCAGTTCGCGGCGGGCGGCCTGCGGGGCGGACTCGCGGGGGGCGACGAATCCGCCGGGGAGCGCCCAGCGCCCCTTGTACGGTTCCTCGCCGCGTTCCACGAGCAGCACGTTCAGGCGCCCTTCGCGGACCGTGAAGACGGCGAGGTCGACGGTGACGGCGAACGGGGTGAACGCGTACGGGTCGTAGCCCTCCGGAGCTCCTGCGGGCTCCTGCGCACGGGTGTTCATCGTCGCTCCGGGAGAGGCGGGTTGAAGTGCCAGCCGGACGCGAGGAGTTCGTCGACGGCGGCGACGGCGGTGGCGAGCCGCTGTTCGCGGGTGCCGGTGATCTCCACGAACCGGCGTCCGGTGCGGGTGAGTTCGGCGCGGAAGCGGCCCGTCATCCAGGGCCGCAGTTCCTCGCCGTCGCGCAGTCCGTCGTCTTCGAAGGGGACGCCCTCGTGGTCGGTGAGGAGCCACAGGTGGTGGTCGACACGGTCGGCGGTCGCCTCGACGCGCGGGTTGCGCCCGCCGACGTACCGCTCGTGCCAGACAGTGGTGGCGAAGGAGTCGGTGTCACAGAAGAGCACCGGCGATCCGGTCCGCGCGGCGGCCTCCTCGCGGTCGTTCTGGACGGCGGCGATCAGCGGGAAGTCGCCGGTGGTGAAGCCGACGTCCTCCCACTGGGCGCCGGGGTGGTCGGCGCGCAGGGCGGCGAGTTTCTGTTCGCTGAACTCCCGCCCGTACTCCGGCACGCTGCGGGTCCGGGCCCACACCCCGCCGCGACGGCGGTAGTGCTCGGCGAGGGCGAGCGCCAGGGTGGTGGTGCCGGTGGACTCGGCGCCGAGCACGACGACCCGGCGGGTGAGCGCGGCGCGTACGGGCGGCTCCAGGAAGTCCCAGCAGGCGACGGGGTTTTCGCGGACCGCCGTGCCGGAGACGGGGAAGACGGTGCGGTCCGGGTCGACGGAGACCGGCTCGGCGCCGAAGCGCCGGGCGAGTTCGTCGCCGTACGCCTCCGAGGAGAAGACGGCATCGACCCGTTCGGGGACGGCGGCGGTGAACACCGCCATGTGCGCGTCCCAGACCGCCGGGTCGTGGACGTCCATCCGTATGTCGTCCACGGCTCCCACGACCGTGGCGGCGGGGTGCGTCTCCCGCATCCAGGCCACCCGGTCGGCCAGCGGCACCGATTCGACCCCGGCGGCGCAGACGAGGACGGTGAGCCGCTCGCAGCGGTCCTGGGCGGTACGGACGAGGTGGTGGTGGCCCGCGTGGGGCGGGTAGAACTTGCCGAGCACCAGACCGTGGGCGTACTTCTTCACGCCGCCACCTCCGTGCGCCCGGCCGGACGCCCGCCCGCGCCGGTGTCCGCCGCGAGGTCGCGCCGCCAGGAGCGCAGCCCGGCCACGCAGAGCGCGAGGAAGCCGACGTAGAGCAGCGAGGTCAGGTAGAGGCCCTTGTGGGCGTAGAGCGGGATGTAGACGAGGTCGGCGGCGATCCAGAGCCACCAGGACTCGACCCGCTTGCGGCTCTGCCCGTAGGTCGCCATCAGGGAGAGCGCGGTCGTCAGCGCGTCCCAGAACGGCACGGTCGAGTCGGTGACGCGGGAGAGCAGGAGGGTCAGCGCGAGGGTCCCCACCGCCCCCGCCGCGAGCAGCCAGGTCCATTCGGCGCGCGGCGTACCGCGTACCGGCAGGACGGGTGTCCCTGGTCCACCCCCGTGGGTCCAGGTCCACCAGCCGTACGCGGCGAGGGCGATGAAGACGATCTGGAGTCCGGCGTCGGCGTAGAGGCCGGACTGTGCGAAGAGCAGCACGAAGAAGAGGTTGTTGGCGATGCCGACCGGCCAGTTGGCCAGGTGCTGGCGCACCACGAGCCAGACGCAGAGGGCCCCGCTGCCGAATCCGAGCACCTCGGTCCAGCTGACCGGGGTGTCCAGCCAGGTCACCAGGGGTTGCTGCAGGGGGTCGAGAACATCCGCGAGACTCACGCCCGCCTCCTTAATGGTCACTCTGACTATAAAGGTGGACCGGGGCATGCGAAAGGCCCGCGGCCGGTTCCGTCCAGAAAATTCGGACGGAACCGGCCGCGGGCCTTCGGCGGGGGCCCGGGGCCCCCGGGGGTCCTACAGACCGACCTCGCGCATCAGCATGCCGACCTCGGTGTTGGTCAGGCGGCGCAGCCAGCCGGACTTCTGGTCGCCCAGCGGGATCGGCCCGAAGGACGTCCGCACCAGCCGGTCGACCGGGAAGCCGGCCTCGGAGAGCATCCGGCGGACGATGTGCTTGCGGCCCTCGTGGAGGGTCACCTCGACCAGGTAGTTCTTGCCGGTGTTCTCGACGACGCGGAAGTGGTCGGCACGGGCGTACCCGTCCTCCAGCTGGATGCCGTCCTTGAGCCGCTTGCCCAGGTCGCGCGGGAGCGGGCCCTGGATCGCCGCGAGGTACGTCTTCTTCACGCCGTACTTCGGGTGGGTGAGGCGGTGGGCGAGCTCACCGTGGTTGGTGAGCATGATGATGCCCTCGGTCTCGGTGTCCAGCCGGCCGACGTGGAAGAGCCGCGTCTCACGGTTGGTGACGTAGTCGCCGAGGCACTGACGGCCGTCCGGGTCCTCCATCGAGGAGACGACGCCGGCCGGCTTGTTCAGCGCGAAGAAGAGGTACGACTGGGTCGCCACGGTCAGTCCGTCGACCTTGATCTCGTCCTTCTGCGGGTCGACCCGCTTGCCCTGCTCCAGCACGATCTCGCCGTTGACCTCGACGCGCGCCTGCTCGATCAGCTCCTCGCAGGCCCGCCGCGAGCCCATGCCGGCCCGGGCGAGGACCTTCTGCAGCCGCTCGCCCTCCTGCTCGGCGCCCGGGTGGGTCCTGACCACCTTGAAGTCCGGCTTGTCCGCGTACCGGTCGCGGTTGCGCTGCTCGATCTTCGCGTCGAGCTCGCGCGGCCGGGCCTGGCCCGAGGGACCGCGCCGGAAGCCGCCGCGGGCGTTGCCCGGCTGCGGGGACTTCGGTCCGCCCTTGGCGCCGCCGCGTGCCGAGGCACCGCGGCCCTTGCGCGCCTCGCTGTCGCCGGCGCCCGACGAACTGGTCGAGGGGCCCACGTCGTAACGGCGCTCCTCCGGGCGGGGGCGGCGCGGACGCTGCTCCTGCTGGTCGTCGCGCCCGCCGCGGCCCTGGGCCGGCCCGCGGCCGCCCTGACCGCGGCCACCCTGGCCACCGCCCTGACCGCCGCCCTGGGACTTCGGCCGGAAGGACCCGCCACTGCCGCCCCGGGGGTTCCGGTTGCCGCCGCCGCTGCTGCCGCTTCCGCTGTTCCTGCCACTGCTTCGCATCAAAATTCCGTCTTGTCGTCTGCGTGAGTATCCGGGGTGTCCGGTGCGTCCGGATCGAACGACGGCACACCCTCTAGCGTCTCAGCCTCGATCGCGTCCGCTTCCGGGAGGAAGGGAGCGAGTTCCGGGAGCTCGTCCAGACCACGCAGGCCCATACGCTCCAGAAAGTAGTTCGTCGTCCTGTACAGGATCGCACCTGTTTCGGGTTCCGTCCCCGCCTCCTCGACCAGAGCGCGCTGGAGGAGGGTCCGCATGACCCCGTCGCAGTTCACTCCGCGCACCGCCGAGACCCTCGAACGGCTGACCGGCTGGCGGTACGCGACGACCGCCAGGGTCTCCAGTGCCGCCTGGGTGAGACGGGCCTGGCGGCCGTCCAGGACGAAGCTCTCCACGGCCTCCGCGTAGGCGGGCCGGGTGGAGAACCGCCAGCCGCCCGCCACGAGTCTCAGATCGAATCCGCGGCGCTGGGCGGTGTACTCGTCGGCCAGCTCCCGCAATGCCAGGGCCACGGCTCTCGGCGCCCGCTGGAGGACCTTCGCGAGGTGCTCCTCGGTGGCCGGCTCGTCCACGACCATCAGCACCGCCTCCAGGGCCGGCTTCAGCTCCAGGTCCGCGACGCTCCCCGACCCGGCGGGCCCGCCGTCCTGCCCGGGTTCGCCGTCGTACCAGGGCCCCGCCTCGTCGGCGGACCCCCGTGCCCCGCCGTGCCGCGGTGCGCCCCCGTGCACCGGCCCGTCCGTGACGCCGGTGCTCCCACCGGCTCCAGCGGCTCCGCTCATGGCTCCACGCCCTCCTCCGCGTCCGGTTCCACTTGCCTGTCGAACTCGTCGGTCACGACGGGTTCCGCGTCCTCCCCGCCGGCCCACCGCACGAGGAGTTCGCCGAGCGCCTCCTCCTGGTCCAGCGCGACCGCCTTCTCCCGGTACAGCTCCAGCAGCGCCAGGAAGCGGGCCACCACCGTGAGGGTGTCGGCCGCGTCCTCGGTGAGCTCCCGGAAGCTGGCCCCGCCGGACCGGCGCAGCAGCGCGATCACGATCCCCGCCTGCTCACGCACGCTGACCAGCGGGGCGTGGATGTGGTCCACGTACACCTGCGGCTCGGGCCGGGGCTGCATGGCCTTCGCGGCGAGCCGTGCGAAGCCCTCGGGGCCGATGCTGAGGACGACCTCGGGCAGCAGCGCCGCGTGGTGCGGCTCCAGCCCGACCGTACGGGGGAAGCGGCGCGACTCGGCGTCCAGCCGGTCGCTGAAGATGTCGGCGACGCGCTTGTACGCCCGGTACTGGAGCAGCCGCGCGAAGAGCAGGTCCCGCGCCTCCAGGAGGGCGAGGTCGGCCTCGTCCTCGACCTCGGCGGTGGGCAGCAGCCGGGCGGCCTTGAGGTCGAGCAGGGTCGCGGCGACGACGAGGAACTCGGTGGTCTGGTCGAGGTCCCAGTCCGCGCCCATCGCGCGGATGTGGGCCATGAACTCGTCGGTGACCCTGGAGAGCGCGACCTCGGTCACGTCCAGCCGGTGCCGGGTGATCAGCTGGAGCAGCAGGTCGAAGGGGCCTTCGAAGTTCGCCAGCCGTACGGTGAACCGCCTGCCGTCCTCCGGCGGCCCCTGAGGGCCCTTGGGCGGCCCGGGGGGTGCGTCGGGCCCCTCGGGCGCACCGGACGGCTCCGGGGGCGCTGGAGGCGCGTGCAGCGCCTCGGGGGCCGCGGGGGCTTCGGCCGCCTCGGCGGCTCCGGGGGTCTCGGGCTCCTCGGGGACCGCCTCCTCCGGCGCCGCCGCGGCCGCCTCCGGCCCGCGCCCGAGGGCGCGGCGGCGCGGGGCGGCGGAGTCGTCGGTCGTCGGCAGCGGCACGTGACAGTCCAGGTGTACGGCGGGCGCGGACCGGCCGTGCCGTCTCGTACGGGCCCGGCGTCCGGCGGGGAGCGGGAGCCGGCCGCGCGGGGCGGGCGGCAGGGTTTGCGGCCCTGCCGGGCAGGCTACCCGCGGCGGACCGCTCAGCGGCCGCGCAGCCGCCGTACGAGGATGCTCGCGTCGCCGCGGGATTCCAGGTCGGCGAGGACGACGGCGACCGCCTCGCGGACGATGCGCCCGCGGTCGACGGCGAGGCCGTGCTCGCCGCGCAGGACCAGCCGGGCGTGTTCGAGGTCCATCAGTTCCTCGGCCGAGACGTAGACCGTGATCTTCTCGTCGTGCCGCTCCCGGCCGCTGGGACGCCGGTTGGCTCCCCTGCCCTGGCCGGTACCGCGGCCGCGCTGCTGCTGGGGTGCCCCGGTCTGCTCCTGGGCCGGCGGCCGGCCCTGGGGCCCGGGGCCGGTCCGGGGGACCGTCACGCGCTCGGGGCCGCCGACGCGTCCGCGCGGGTCCACCCCTTCGGCGTCGGGCGCGGAAGTGCCCTCGCGCCCCGTCGGCCGCTCCGGTGGGGCACCGCCGCCCGCCGGGGAGGACGGCGTCGAGTCGTCCTCCCCGGCGGGTGCGGGAACCCGTGCCTCGCCGTTCGCCTTGCGCCGCCGCTCCGCCGGGGAGGAGGACTGGAGCCCCATGCCCCCGGTGGTGCGGAACAGTTCGTCGGCACCGGGCAGACTCACTCGGCGTGACACCGGGCGAGCACCTCCCTGGCGAGCTGTCGGTAGGCGGCGGCACCGACCGAGTTCGAGGCGTACGTGGTGATGGGCTCACCGGCGACCGTGGTCTCCGGGAAGCGCACCGTGCGCCCGATGACCGTGTGGTACACGTGGTCGTCGAAGGCCTCCACCACACGGGCGAGCACCTCGCGGCTGTGCACCGTGCGGGAGTCGTACATCGTGGCGAGGATGCCGTCGAGCTCCAGCTCGGGGTTGAGCCGCTCCTGGACCTTCTCGATGGTCTCGGTGAGCAGCGCCACACCGCGCAGCGCGAAGAACTCGCACTCCAGCGGCACGATCACCTTGTGAGCGGCCGTCAGGGCGTTCACGGTGAGCAGGCCGAGCGAGGGCTGGCAGTCGATCACGATGTAGTCGTAGTCGGCCATCAGCGGCTTGAGCGCGCGCTGCAGGGTCGACTCGCGGGCCACCTCGCTGACGAGCTGCACCTCGGCGGCGGACAGGTCGATGTTGCTGGGCAGCAGGTCCATGTTGGGGACCGCGGTCTTCAGCAGTACCTCGTCGGCCGACATGCCCCGCTCCATGAGCAGGTTGTAGACGGTGAGGTCCAGCTCCATCGGGTTGACACCGAGGCCGACCGAGAGGGCGCCCTGGGGGTCGAAGTCGACGAGCAGGACCCGTCGTCCGTACTCGGCGAGCGCGGCACCCAGGTTGATGGTCGAGGTGGTCTTGCCCACCCCGCCCTTCTGGTTGCACATCGCGATGATCTTGGCGGGACCGTGTTCGGTCAGCGGTCCCGGGATCGGGAAGTAGGGCAACGGGCGCCCGGTCGGGCCGATCCGCTCACGGCGCTGGCGCGCCGCGTCGGGGGCGAGTGTGGCCGCGTACTCCGGATCGGGTTCGTACTCGGCGTCGGGGTCGTAGAAGTGCCCCTCGGGCATCTCGGCGAAGTCGGCGAGGTGGGCGGTGTCGCGGCCACTCTCGTTGCCGGCCATGGCGTTCACGTGTAGGCCGTCCATCATCTGGGGGGGCGTCGTCATGTGCTGGTGGGTCGCGAAGGTGCGGACCGCGACGGAGCCGACAGCTTCGAGCCCGTTCGGGCCCTGACCCCGTGCAGGCATCCCTGGTTGACCACCCCCGGGAGTAAATGTCGACTCATTCACAAGTCGTCTTACCTCCTTGGATGTGACCAGGAAACTTATCGATAGGTCAGCGTGGCACCATGCCGACGATGGGCGACTCTATGGCGTGTCACCGGTCCGCAGCAACACAATCCGCCGGACCCGGCCCGATGTGTCTGCAATCGAACACCCTCCTGTCAAGGGTGCACGGGGAGCAAGGAGCGCTTTTCACGGGGGAACGAATCGGGTGAAGCCGGGCGTTCAGCGCGAGTCGGCCATCGCCTCAGGAAGCCCGGCGCACGACCGGCCGGACCTTGACGCGCAAGGTCCGGCCGGAGGTGCGGGATTGACGGGACGACGGGCGGAACGGCCCCGTCCGGTCAGCCGACGATCGAGCTCAGCTCGACGTGCGGAAGGTCGTGCGCGTCGGCCACCTCGCGGTAAACGACTTGCCCGTCATGGGTGTTGAGGCCCTTGGCCAGGGCGGAGTCGCGGCGCAGCGCCTCGACCCAGCCCCGGTTGGCCAGCTCGACGATGTACGGGAGCGTGGCGTTGGTGAGGGCGTAGGTGGAGGTGTTCGGAACCGCGCCGGGCATGTTCGCGACGCAGTAGAACACCGAGTCGTGGACCGTGAAGGTCGGTTCGGCGTGCGTGGTCGGGTGCGAGTCCTCGAAGCAACCGCCCTGGTCGATCGCAATGTCGACAAGAACACTTCCGGGCTTCATCTTGGCGACGAGCTCGTTGGTGACCAGCTTCGGGGCCTTCGCGCCCGGGATGAGGACGGCGCCGATGACGAGGTCGGCCCCGACGACCGCCTTCTCCAGTTCGAAGGCGTTGGAGACCACGGTCTGCACCCGGGTCCCGAAGACCTTGTCGGCCTCGCGCAGCTTGCTGACGTCGCGGTCGAGCAGGGTGACGTGGAAGCCGAGCCCCACGGCGATCTGGGTGGCGTTCCAGCCGGAGACGCCGCCACCGATGACGACCGCCCTGGCCGCGGCCGTGCCGGGGACGCCGCCGGGCAGCACGCCCCGGCCGCCCGCCGAGCGCATCAGGTGGTACGCGCCGACCTGCGGGGCCAGCCGGCCCGCGACCTCGGACATGGGGGCGAGCAGCGGCAGCGCGCGGTTCGCGGTCTCGACGGTCTCGTAGGCGATGGCGGTGGTGCCGGAATCCAGCAGCGCGTCGGTGCACTCACGGGAGGCGGCGAGGTGGAGGTAGGTGAAGAGGGTCTGGCCCTTGCGCAGGCGGTGGTACTCCTCTGCGACCGGCTCCTTGACCTTGAGCAGCAGGTCGGCCGCGGCCCAGACCTCGTCCGCGGTGGGCAGGATGCGCGCGCCGGCGGCGGTGTACTCCTCGTCCGTGATGGACGAGCCCGCGCCGGCGTTCCGCTCGACGACGACCTCGTGGCCGTGGCGGACCAGCTCGTGCACTCCGGCGGGCGTGATCGCCACCCGGAACTCGTTGTTCTTGACTTCGCGGGGGATGCCGACCTTCACGTGGATCACGGTCCTTGGCTCGGAGGGGCGCCCGGGCAGCGGACGGCCTGGCCCAGGGCCGGAGATCGCCGGTTTGCACGGACTCGCACAGAAATGCGCATCGCCCGCGGGAACGTCGCGGGGACATGCGGCAGAGCCAGTCTAATGAAGGACTTCGCGGTGTCTAGCCTTGCAAAGAACTAATTTTCGACCGAGACGCCAATGTTTTCGCAGGCAGTTCCTTCCTCCCCCAGCAGTCTCTCCGCCGTCGCCCGGTGCAGCGCGGCCGCAGCGGGGTCGCCGAGCCGGTCCAGGGTGTCGGCCAGCCGCAGCTGCAGCGCCGCCTGGAGCCGCACGTCCTCGGCCTGCCGGGCCAGGTCGACGGCCTCCCGGCAGGTACGGAGCGAGTCGTGCGGGCGGCCCGCGTACTCCTGGACCCTGGCCGCTTCGCTGAGTGCCCTGGCCTGGGCCGGGAGGTCGCCGAGCCTGCGCAGGCCCGCCGCGGCGGCCCGCCAGTTGCGCAGCGCCTCGCCGTACCGTCCGGCGTACGCGTGCACCGCGCCGAGCCGTCCGTAGAGCCGCGCCTCGCCCTCCCGGTCGCCCTGTGCGAGGCGCTGGGCGAGCGCCCGGCCGTACCAGTCGGAGGCGCGCGGGTAGTCCCCCAGCTCGGCGTAGGCGCCTCCGACGGATTCCATGGCGCGGCCGGTGGCGTACAGGTCCTTCGCCTCCCGCCCGGCGTCCAGCGCGGCGCGGTAGCGGGCCAGGGCGGTGCGGGTCCGCCCCGTGGAGGCGTCCAGGTCGGCGAGGTTGAGCAGCGCGGCGGCGCGCTCCCGGTGCAGTCCCCGGCGCTCGGCGACGTCGAGCACCAGGCCGTGCAGCCCGTACAGCTCGGGGGCGGCGGCCTCCGTGCCGAGGTGGGCCGCGAGCGCCCGCACCAGGGCGGCGACCAGGCGGCGGGCGAGGGTGTCCAGCTCTCCGTCCGCCACCGCCATGCGGGCGGCGGCAACCAGCGAGGGCAGCCTGACGCGCAGCCAGACGGCGGCCTCCTCCGGGCCCGGGAACCGGAGCGCCCTGGGAAGTCCCGCGAGCTTGCGGCGGGCCGGGGAGCCCTCGGGCTCGGTGACCGCCCGGCAGGAGTGGAGCAGCCGTACGGTGCGCTCCAGCATCCGGGCCCGGGCCAGTTCGGTCTCGGCCGGCCGGTCGCGTTCCTCCAGGAGCGCCCGCACCAGGGGTGCGAGGCAGCCCGGCACCTCGTACTGGGGCTCGGCGGCGCCGTCCGTACGCAGCAGGCCGAGGGCGACGAAGTCGTCGAGGGTCCGGCGGGCGGCGGAGACGGAGCAGCCGGCCAGCGCGGAGGCGGTGTGCGCGTCGGCGAGGCCGGCGGGCGCGAGCGCGAGCAGTCGCAGGATCCGGGCGGGGGTCTCCAGCAGGGAGTCGTGCGCCATCCGGAAGGCACGGGCCAGCGGGCGGGCGCCCACCGGCTGCTCGGTGTCCTCCGGGGTCCCCCTCAGGTGCTGGGTGGCGTCGGCGACGGAGGCGGTCGGGCGGGCGGCGATCCACCCCGCGACGAGCAGCAGGGCGGCGGGCTGGCCGCCGCACTCCTCCACGAGGGTCTCGGCGGTCCGGGGGTCCACGGTGATCCGCACCTGTCCGACCACCCCGGCGAGGAGGCGCACGGCGGAGCCGGTGTCCAGCCCGCCGATGGTGCAGGGGCGGACGTCGGGGACGCCGGTCAGCGGGCCGGTCGCGGTGGCCAGCACCAGGCAGCCGGGGCCGTCCGGGAGGAGGGGGTCCACCTGCTCGGCGTCCACCGCGTCGTCGAGGACGAGCAGCAGCCGCCGCACGGCGAGAGCCTCGCGGACCATCTCGGTCAGCTCGTCGGCGTCCGCGCCGGGCGGGGTGTCGAGGGAGAGCAGGCCGAGGATCTCGCGGGCGGTGCGTTCGACGGGCACCCGGGTGCCGTCGGGGTCGGCCAGGGCGACGCGCAGCACGCCGTCCGGGTAGTCGCCGCTTCCGGTGCCGGGCGCGACCCAGGGCAGCGGGCCCATGGAGCCGCCCTCGGGGGCCGCGCCGGTCAGGGTGCGGGCGAAGGCGGCCGCGAGGGCGCTGCGCCCGGACCCGGCGCGTCCCGCGATCAGCAGGACCCGGGCGCGGGCCGCCTTGCGGCCGGCGAGGGTGTTCAGCCCGGCCCGTTCGATGTCCTCCTGAAGGGCTTTCAACTCGCGTCGGCGGCCGAACAGTTCGGGTGGGGCCGTGCCGGAGGGCTCCTCGGTGCGGGGCGTTCGGGCCGGGCCGCTGGTGTCCACCGCCTGATCCGTCACGAGCCACGCTCCACTTCGCCGCACCCGGTGCCCGCCGGAGTTCCGGCGGGCCTTTCGAGCCTAGTTCAGCGGTGCCGCCGATCAGGGCGGAGCGGGGCGGGGACATCGCCCGATCGGATCAGCGATTCTTACGATCGTCCGATGGGTACGGGGCGGGTGAAGGCGGCTCCCTATGCCTCGAACGGCCGGGCCGGCCAGGGGGCCTCCGCCGGGCGCAGCGAGTCCTCGCCGTCCCCCGCGCGGGCGGCGGTCAGCGCCGTGACGCCCATGACCAGGCAGCTGTTGTGCAGTTCGCCCGCGAGGACGCCCCGCACCAGGTCCGCCAGCGGGACCCGCGCCTGTTCCATGTCGGCCTCCTCCTCGGAGACCGCGAAGCGCTCGCCGACCGCCTCGGAGAGGTCGCGGGCGAGGAAGATGCGGACCGCCTCGTCCGAACCGCCGGGGCTGGTGTAGACGTCGGTCAGGACCCGCCAGTCCTCCGCCTTGACATGCGCCTCCTCGTACAGCTCGCGCTGGGCGGCGGCCAGCGGGTTCTCGCCGGGGACGTCGAGCAGTCCGGCCGGGATCTCCCAGAGCTTGTGGCGGACCGGGTGGCGGTACTGACGCAGCACCAGGACGTGGTCCTGGTCGTCGATCGCCAGGATCGCGACGGAGCCGGGGTGGACCTGGTAGTCACGTCCGACGACCGTGCCGTCGGGCATCACGACGTCGTCGGTACGGACGCTGGTCTTGTTGCCGGTGAAGGGCGTCACCGTCGCGGTGACCCGCCATTCCTCGGCCCTGTCCTGGATGCCCATCTGCGTCCTCCCGCTTCACGAACGAAAAACCGGGGCACCCGTCCTCGGCGGACGCGTACCCCGGTCAACGGTAATGCCTCGGGACTACTTGCCCGACGCGACGGCCTCCGCCTGGCGGGCGACGGCGGCCTTCACCAGACCCGCGAAGAGCGGGTGCGGGCGGGTCGGGCGGGAGCGCAGCTCGGGGTGGGCCTGGGTGGCGACGAGGTAGGGGTGTACCTCGCGGGGGTACTCGACGTACTCGACGAGCTTGTTGTCCGGGGAGGTGCCGGAGAAGACCAGTCCGGCCTTCTTCTCCAGCTCCGAGCGGTAGGCGTTGTTCACCTCGTAGCGGTGGCGGTGGCGCTCCTCGACGTACGGCTCGCCGGCGTACGCCTCGCGGACGAGCGAGCCCTCGGCGAGCTTCGCCGGGTAGAGGCCCAGGCGCATGGTGCCGCCCAGGTCGCCCGCGCCCTCTACGTACGCGAGCTGCTCCTCCATGGTGGAGATCACCGGGTGCGCGGTCGCGGCGTCGAACTCGGTGGAGTTGGCGTCCGGGATGCCGGCGATGTTGCGGGCCGCCTCGATGACGATGCACTGGAGGCCGAGGCAGAGTCCGAGCAGCGGCACCTTGTTCTCGCGGGCGTACTGGATCGCGCCCACCTTGCCGTCGACACCGCGCTCGCCGAAACCGCCGGGAATGCAGATGGCGTCCACGCCCGCGAGGTGGCGAGCGGCGCCGGCCGGGGTCTTGCAGTCGTCGGAGGTGACCCACTCGACCTTGACGCGGGCCTTGTTCGCGAAGCCGCCGGCCCGGATGGCCTCGGTGACCGAGAGGTAGGCGTCGGGGAGGTCGATGTACTTGCCGACCAGGGCGACGGTGACCTCGTGGTCGGGGTTGTGGACGCGGTCGAGCAGGTCGTCCCAGGTGCTCCAGTCCACGTCCCGGAAGGGCAGGTCGAGCTTGCGCACGACGTAGGCGTCCAGGCCCTCGGTGTGCAGCACCTTCGGGATGTCGTAGATCGACTTGGCGTCGACACAGGCGACGACGGCGCTCTCGTCGACGTCGCACATCAGCGAGATCTTGCGCTTGATGGCGGTGGGGACGTCGCGGTCGGCGCGGAGCACGATGGCGTCCGGCTGGATGCCGATGTTGCGGAGCGCGGCCACGGAGTGCTGGGTCGGCTTGGTCTTCAGCTCGCCGGAGGGGCCGATGTAGGGCAGCAGCGAGATGTGCACGACGAAGACGTTGTCCCGGCCGACCTCGTGGCGCACCTGGCGGACGGTCTCCAGGAACGGCAGCGACTCGATGTCGCCGACGGTGCCGCCGACCTCGGTGATGACCACGTCGACGTCGCCGGTCGCCATGCGGCGGATGCGGGACTTGATCTCGTTGGTGATGTGCGGGATGACCTGGACGGTGTCGCCGAGGTACTCGCCGCGCCGCTCCTTGGCGATGACCTGGGAGTAGACCTGCCCGGTCGTGACGTTGGCGGAGCCGTCGAGGTCGACGTCGAGGAAGCGCTCGTAGTGGCCGATGTCCAGGTCGGTCTCGGCACCGTCGTTGGTGACGAACACCTCACCGTGCTGGAAGGGGTTCATCGTGCCGGGGTCGACGTTGAGGTACGGGTCGAGCTTCTGCATCGTGACCCGGAGACCACGCGCCTTGAGCAGTGCACCCAGACTGGAGGCAGTCAGACCCTTGCCGAGGGAGGAGGCGACACCCCCGGTGACGAAGATGTGCTTGGTCGTCGTGGATGTGGGCTGCATAGCCAAGAGGGGGCTCCCGTGGTAGCGAATCTGGGGTACGTACCGGCTGCCGAACCGGAGATTCCGGGGGTGCCGTCGCTGCGGTTCGGGGGCCTCGTCCGCTCTCGCGTACGACCACCGGTCCACGGGCTACCAGCCTAACAGCGACCTGAGGACCCTGCTTCCGGTCACATGGTCGGCACGAGCACCACGATTCCTCCGCACCCGCCCCACGCCCCACCCGTTCGGTGCCGACAAGATCCACCAACCGTCGCGCGGATCACATCGGTGCGTCGTATCCTGCTCGGACACTCGCTGACGAGCGGGACGGTCGGCCTGCGGCACAACCCCGCCCGCTCCCGCCGGTCCAAAGGGCCCATCGACCCCTCCTGAACATTTCCCTTTTTTCACGCAGCAAGCGCCCCTCACCGGGGCGACACATGGCCGTTCGACTGGAGACGCACGTGGCCGGGCGCATCGAGGATTACGCACTCATCGGAGACATGCAGACAGCGGCGCTGGTCTGCCGGGACGGCACGGTCGACTGGCTCTGCCTGCCACGCTTCGATTCCCATGCCATCTTCGCGGGACTTCTGGGTACCGAGGAGCACGGCTTCTGGCGCCTGGGGCCGCTGGAGCCCTCACCCGAGGGCGCCGACGGCGCCGAGGCCGCCACCGAGCCGCCCGCCGCCGACCGGCGGCGCTATCGCGGCGACTCCCTCATCCTGGAATCGGAGTGGGACACGCCGCGCGGCACCGTACGCGTGATCGATTTCATGCCGCCCCGTGACGGCGCCCCTCAGCTCATCCGGATCGTGGAGGGTGTCAGCGGCCGGGTGACGATGCGCTCGTCGCTGCGGATGCGGTTCAGCTACGGCCGGATCACCCCCTGGGTGCACAAGGTGGACAGCCGCACGGTGGCCGTGGCCGGACCGGACTCCGTCTGGCTGGACACGCAGGCGGAGACGTACGGCAAGGACCTGACGACCTACTCCGACTTCACGGTCTCCCCCGGCGACCGCGTCGCCTTCACGATCAGCTGGCAGCCCTCGCACCACCAGCCGCCCGCCCTGCCGGAGCCGGAGGGCTCGCTGGAGGCGACGGAACGGTTCTGGGAGGAGTGGGTCGCGCAGTGTACGTACCACGGCCCCTACCGGGAGGCCGTGACCCGTTCGCTCATTACCCTCAAGGCGCTCACCTACGCGCCGACCGGTGGCATCGTCGCCGCGCCCACCACCTCGCTGCCCGAGGAGATCGGGGGCGTACGCAACTGGGACTACCGCTACACCTGGCTCCGCGACGCCGCGATCACCCTCTCCTCGCTGCTGCGCACCGGCTACCGCGAGGAGGCCCGCGCCTGGCGCGAGTGGCTGCTGCGGGCCGTCGCGGGCGACCCGGAGAACCTGCAGATCATGTACGGCATCGCCGGCGAGCGCGAGCTCGGCGAGGCGGAGCTGGACTGGCTGCCCGGTTACGAGAACTCCGGCCCGGTCCGCGTCGGCAACGGCGCGGCCGACCAGCTCCAGCTCGACGTGTACGGCGAGGTCACCGAAGCGCTGCACCTGGCGCACATGACGGGCCTGACCCGCAACGACTACGCCATGGGCCTCCAGCTCAAGCTGATCAGCTACCTGGAGCAGCACTGGTACGAACCGGACGAGGGCATCTGGGAGGTGCGCGGCCCCCGCCGGCACTTCGTGCACTCCAAGGTGATGGCCTGGGTCGCGGTCGACCGGACGATCAAGCTGATCGAGTCCGGCGACGTGGAAGGGCCGCTGGAGCGGTGGCGCGAGCTGCGCGACGACATCCACCGCGACGTCTGCGACCGGGGCTACGACCCCGAGCGCAACACCTTCACCCAGTCCTACGGCTCGAAGGAACTGGACGCCTCGCTGCTGCTGATCCCGCAGATGGGCTTCCTCCCGCCGGACGACAAGCGGGTCATCGGCACGATCGAGGCGATCCAGCGCGAGCTGTCGACCGAGGACGGGTTCGTGCTGCGCTACCCGACCTCCGGCGACGACGCGGGCGTGGACGGCCTGGAGGGCGACGAGGGCGCGTTCCTCGCCTGCTCCTTCTGGCTGGCGGACGACCTGGCGATGATCGGCCGGGTCGACGAGGCCCGCCAGCTCTTCGAGAAGCTGCTCTCGCTCCGCAACGACCTGGGGCTGCTCGCCGAGGAGTGGGACTCCCGGCTCCAGCGCCAGGTGGGCAACTTCCCGCAGGCGTTCAGCCACGTCCCGCTCATCGACACCGCGCTGCGGCTGACGGCCAGCGGGGCGTACGCGGGCTGACCTGAACCGCCGCCTCCGCGCGCACGCCCCGGCCCCCTTCGTGGGTGGCCGGGGCGTTCCGTGTCCGGGACCGGCCCACCGGCTGTCCCACTGGGCTCTCCCGTCCCCCGGGACTACGCTGGAGAGGTACGTTTCCGCCCCTCGGAAGGGGGCGTCATGACGCCCCGCACTCTGTTCGACAGCTCTCTCGCCGCGCTGCGGGAGGGGTTCTCCGGCGCGATCCACACCCCCGAGGACGAGGGGTTCGACGAGGCGCGCGCCGTCTTCAACGGCATGATCGACCGCCGTCCCGCCCTGATCGCCCAGTGCGCGTCCACCGAGGACGTCGCCTCGGCCCTGCGGTGCGCCCGCGCGGAGGAGCTGGAGATCGCCGTACGCGGCGGTGGCCACAGCGTGGCGGGCATGGCGTCGAGCGAGGGCGGGCTGGTCGTCGATCTGCGCCGCATGCACGAGGTGACCGTCGACAGGGAAGCGGGCACCGCCCGGGTCGGCGGGGGTGCCACCATGAGTCAACTGGACCGTGCCACCCAGCCGTTCGCGCTGGCCACCACGGGCGGGCGGGCGTCGACGACCGGGGTCGGCGGATTCACGCTGGGCGGCGGATCGGGCTGGCTGGAGCGGAAGTTCGGGCTGGCCTGCGACAATCTGCTCGCCGCCGAGGTGGTCACGGCCGACGGCTCGCTGGTCCGGGCGAGCGAGCGGGAGAACCCCGGCCTGTTCTGGGCGCTGCGTGGCGGCGGCGGGAACTTCGGCGTCGCCACCTCGCTGACGCTCCGTCTCCACGAGCTTCCCGCCATGAGCATGGCGCTGCTCTTCTTCCGCTCCGAGGACGGCCCGCAGGCCGTCACCGCCTTCCGCGACCTGATGGCGACGGCGCCCGAGGAGGCCGGCGGCGGCTGCCTCTATCTGACCGGTCCGCCCGAGGAGTTCGTGCCCGAGCGGCTCGTCGGCAAGCCGGTCTGCGCGGTCCTGCTCACCTGGGCCGGTACGGAGGACGGGCTGCGGGATGTCGCCGCACCACTGCTGGCCCTCCCCCACGAGGCGGAGGTCGTCGCCGCGATCCCGTACGCGGACCTCCAGTGCATGCTGGACGATCCGCCGGGCCAACGGAACTACTGGTCGGCCGAGTACCTGGGCGCTCTCCCCGACGAGGCGGTGGCCGCGTTCTGCTCGACGGCGGGCGCCATGCCCGTACCGTCCGGGTCGCAGCACATCCTCTTCCCGTTGGGCGGGGCGGTGGCACGCGGGCCGGCCGAACTGCCCGTACGGTGGCGCTCGTCGCCCTGGGTCGTGCACCCCTTCGGCATCTGGGAAGACCCGGCCGACGACGCGCGCGCCCGGCACTGGGTCCATGAGGCGCGGGCCGGGGTCCGGCCCTGGGCGGACGACGCGGTCTACCTCAACTTCATCGGCCAGGAGGGGCACGAGCGCGTCGTCGCCGCGTACGGCGAGGAGAACTACGCCCGGCTCGCCGGGGTGAAGCGCCGCTACGACCCCGACAACATGTTCCGCCTCAACCACAACATCGAGCCCGCCGCAGCCTGAGCGGAGGCCGGGTCAGCGGGTCCGGGTGAGGGGCTGCGCCAACTCGTCGTAGACGGTGAGGACATGGGTGATGGTGTCCTCCTCGGTGGGCCAGCCCGCCGCCTGCACCCGGCCCTCGGCGGCCAGCAGGGCGCGCCGGTCCGGGTCGAGGAGCAGCCCCGAGACCGCCCGCGCGAGTGCCTCGGGATCGCCGTACGGGACGAGTTCGGCGGCGTCGCCCACGAGTTCGGGGATGCCGCCGACGGCGGTGGCCACCAGCGGGGTACCGGCACGCAGCGCGTCCTGGGCGAGGTGGGAGCGTGCCTCCCAGCGGCTGGGGATCACCACGAGGTCGGCCGCCGCGACGAGTTCGGGGATGTCGTCCCGGGCGCCGATCAGCCGGACGGGCAACCGCTCGCCCTTGATGCGGCGTTGCAGAGCGGCCCGCTCGCGGCCCTCGCCGGCGACGACCAGCTGGGGCACCGGGTCGAGGTCGCACAGGAGCCGGGCCGCGTCGAGCAGGATCCCGTAGCCGTGACGAGGCATCAGGGAACCGGCCGTGAGCAGCAACGGGCTTCCCACCGCGCCGAGTTCGGCGCGGACCTTGGCGAGGTGCGCCTGGTCGGCGGCGGTGCGGGGGACGGGTGCGGCGACCGGTGCCAGCCGGGCGTCCCGGGCACCCCTGCGGCGGGCCCGGTCCACCAGGTCGGACGAGGTGCCGAGCAGGACGGCGGCCGCCCGGGCCGCCCGGACCTCCAGCAGGTGCCGCACGTGCCTCCGGGCGCCCTCGGCGTGGCTCCGGCCGTGCCAGGTCACGACCAGCGGGGTGCGCAGCCCGCCGAGCGCGGCGGCGGCGCGGACGGCCGCGTGCGGGCCGTGCGCGTGCACCACGTCCGCGCCGAGGCAGGCGGAGCGCAGGGCGGCCATGGAGACGGGGTCGCCGCGCCGGGGCACCGCGGCGAAGCGGGCGCCGGTCGCGGAGAAGTCGTGGACCAGGTCCACGGCGGCGGGCGCGCAGACGGTGACCTGCACCCCCCGCGCGACCAGCCCGGCGGCGAGCGATCCGACGTGGGCGCCGCTGCCGGCACCTCCGCCGCCCAGGACCTGCACCGTTCGCAGCTGTGACACGTCGATTGGCTCCCGGACTTCCCGCGTCGTTGAGGGGTGCGTGCCACGGCGGGCACAGCCCCAAGGATGCCAGTCCGTACGGGCGTTGCCGACCGCCGGAACGTTGCTGCACCCTCGTGCGGCGACAACCGGCCGTTTCGTACCACTCGCAGGAGTGATGCCTCCGGCGCGAAATCGCCGTGCGGGGCGCCGTTGCAACCCCTCGCACATCGTGCGCGCGCCCTCGACCATCGTGCGCGCGCCTTCGTGCTCCGGAGCGGGTCCGGGGGCCGCGAGGGCCCCCGGACACTGTCTAGGCGCTGTCCGCCCGTGCGGTGGCCAGCAGCTCCTCCGCGTGGGCGCGGGCCGTCTGGGAGTCCTCCTGGCCCGCGAGCATCCGGGAGAGTTCGCGTACCCGGTCCTCGCCCTCCAGGACGGTGACCCCGCTCCTGGTCACCGAGCCGTCCACGGTCTTCTCGACGAGCAGCTGGCGGTCGGCGAACGCGGCCACCTGCGGGAGGTGGGTCACGACGACGACCTGGGCGGTCCTGGCGAGCTTGGCGAGGCGGCGGCCGACCTCCACGGCCGCCTTGCCGCCGACGCCCGCGTCGACCTCGTCGAAGAGGTACGTGGGGACGGGGTCGGAGCCGGCGAAGACGACCTCCACGGCGAGCATCACCCGGGAGAGCTCGCCGCCCGAGGCGCCCCGGGCGATCGGCCGGGGCTGGGCACCGGGGTGCGGGGCGAGCAGCAGCTCGACCTCGTCGGCGCCGGCCGGGCCGTAGACGACGCTGCGGCCGCCCACGTCGATGCCGGAGCCCTCGTCGGGCGCCTCGGTCTGCCGGACGGCGAAGGAGACGCGGGCGTGCGGCATCGCGAGGGAGGCCAGCTCCTCGGTGACGGCCGCCGCGAAGCGGGCCGCCGCTTCGGTACGGGCGTCGGTGAGGGCCTGGGCCAGCTCGGAGAGCTCCTCGCGCAGGGCGTCGCGCTCCTCGGTGAGTTCACCGATCCGGTCGTCGTCGCCCTCCAGCTCGGTGAGGCGCGCGGCGCCCTCCTCGGCCCAGGCGAGCACGGCGCCGACGTCCTCGCCGTACTTGCGGGTGAGCGCGGTGAGCGCGGCCCGGCGCTCCTCCACCGAGGCGAGGCGCAGCGGGTCCGCGTCGAGCTGGTCGGCGTATCCGGCGAGGTCTCCGGAGACGTCGGCGAGCAGGATGGAGATCTCCCCGATGCGGTCCGCGAGAGCGGCGAGGGCGGGGTCGTGGGAGCGTACGGCGTCCAGTGAGCGGCCGGCCGCCGCGACGACGGTCGTGGCGTCCACGACCTCCTGGTCCTCCGGGTTCCCGGCCAGCGCGGTGTGCGCGAGGGCGGCGGCGGAGGCGAGGGCCTCGGCGTGCCCGAGGCGCTCGGCCTCGGCGGCGAGTTCGGCGTCCTCCCCGGGCAGGGGTTCGACGGCCGCGATCTCGTCGAGGCCGAAGCGCAGGAGATCCGCCTCCTGGGCCCGCTCCCGGGCCCGGGTGGTGATCTCGTCCAGCTCCACGACGACGGCGCGCAGCCGCCGGTAGGCGGCCGCGTACTTGGCGTGCGGCACGGCGACGCCGTCGCCCGCGTACCGGTCCAGGGCCTGCCGCTGCCGGGCGGGCTTGAGCAGCCCCTGCTGGTCGGTCTGGCCGTGCACGGCGACGAGCTCGTCGGCGAGCTCGGCGAGCACCCCGACGGGCACGGATCTGCCTCCGAGGTGGGCCCGTGAGCGGCCCTCCGCCGAGACGGTGCGGCTGATCAGCAGCGCGCCGTCCTCGATCTCCGCACCGGCCTCCTCGGCCCGCAGGGCGACCGTGTCCCCGTCCTTGACCGTGATCCGTCCCTCGACCACCGCGGCCTTCGCACCGATCCGCACCAGGGCGGGATCGGCACGTCCGCCGAGCAGCAGCCCGAGGCTCGTGACGACCATGGTCTTGCCCGCACCGGTCTCACCCGTGACCGCGGTGAATCCGGGCGACAGCTCGACCACGGCATCGTCGATGACTCCGAGCGACCGTATCCGCATCTCCTCCAACACGGACACGACCATACGAGGTTTCACCGCCCCCGTGCGACGGCCCCCGCCCGCGACGCGCCCGCAGGCGTCTGCGCACGGCCCCGGTCCACCGGCCCGGAACGGGTGTCCGGGGGCGGTGCCGGGGCCGTGCGCGGTCCCGTCACTGCGGCAGGCCGCGCCATCCGGAGACCGGCAGCGCGAACTTCGCGACCAGCCGGTCGGTGAACGACGCGTGGTGCAGTCGCGCCAGCCGTACGGGTACCGCTCCGCGCCGTACCTCGACGCGGGCGCCTGCGGGCAGCTCCACGTTCCGGCGGCCGTCGCACCAGAGGACTCCGTGCGGAGTGTGCGGCTGGACCTCCACCGCCAGCACCGACGACGGCGAGGTGACCAGCGGCTTGGCGAACAGCGCGTGCGCGCTGATCGGCACCATCAGCAGGGCCTCGACCTCGGGCCAGACGACGGGACCGCCGGCGGAGAACGCGTAGGCGGTCGAGCCGGTGGGGGTCGCGCAGACGATCCCGTCGCAGCCGAACCCGGTGACCGGACGGCCGTCGATCTCCAGGACGACCTCCAGCATCCTTTCGGGCGAAACCTTCTGCACGGCCGCCTCGTTGAGCGCCCAGTCGGTATGCACGACCGCGCCGTTGCTGTGCACCACGACGTCGAGCGTCATGCGCTCCTCGACCTCGTACGCCCGGGTCACCACGCGGGCGACCACCCGGTCCAGGTCGTCGCGTTCGGCCTCGGCGAGGAACCCGACCCGGCCGAGGTTGACCCCGAGCATCGGGACGCCGGAGGCGCGCGAGATCTCGGCGCCGCGCAGCAGGGTGCCGTCACCGCCGAGCACGATCAGCAGTTCGCACCCGTCCACGGCGGCCGGGGTCGCCTCGGCGACCGTCTCCACCGCGGCCGGGAGCGGCAGGTCCGCGGCCTCGGCCTCCAGGACCCGCACGCCGAGGCCGTTGCGCAGCAGTCCCTGCACCACGAGCTCCGCACTGCGGATCGCGGCCGGACGGCCGGTATGCGCCAAAAGGAAGACTGTTCGTGCCGTACTTGTCGTCGTCGTCAACGAGGCCCCTCCGCCACTGCACGGTCCACATCTGCCGGATCCAGTTCGGGTGCGCCGGCCCGCAGCCACAGAAAGTACTCGACGTTCCCCGAGGGGCCGGGCAGCGGACTGGCCGTGACCCCGCGCACCCCGAGCCCCAGCGCCGCCGCCCGGCGGGCGACTTCGCGTACCGCCTCGGCGCGCAGCTCGGGGCTGCGCACCACCCCGCCGCTGCCGAGCCGCTCCTTGCCGACCTCGAACTGCGGCTTGACCATGAGGACGAGGTCGGCGTCGGGGGCGGCGCAGCGCACCAGGGCGGGCAGTACGAGCCCCAGCGGGATGAACGAGAGGTCGCCGACCACCAGGTCCACCGGCAGCCCGTCGATGTCGTCGAGCGTCAGTTCGCGCACGTTGGTGCGGTCCTTGACGACGACCCGCTCGTCCGACTGGAGCGACCAGGCGAGCTGTCCGTAGCCGACGTCGACGGCGAGGACCCGGCGGGCCCCGGCGCGCAGCAGCACATCGGTGAAGCCGCCGGTGGACGCCCCGGCGTCCAGCGCGCGGCGGCCCTCCACCTCCAGTCCCAGCGGGACGAACGCGGCGAACGCGCCGGCGAGCTTGTGCCCGCCGCGCGAGACGTACTCCGGGTCGCTCTCGTCCTTGGCCACGACCACGGGGGCGCTGGTCTCCACCTGGGTGGCGGGTTTGGTCGCGACCAGGCCGCGTACGGAGACGCGTCCCGCGGCGATCAGCTGGCTCGCGTGCTCGCGCGAGCGGGCGAGCTTGCGGTGTACCAGCTCTGCGTCGAGGCGGCGACGGGCCACTCCTGCCACGGCTACGTTCAGCTCCTGTTGTCGTACGGGGGTGCGGGTGCGGGCCCTGCGTCCAGCGCGGTCAGCGTGGAGCGCAGCCCACGGTGTACATCCTCGTACACCTCGGTGTGTCCGTCCGCCGCGAGGTGGTCGGCGTCGGCCAGGCGCTCCAGCGCGGCGTCCACGGCGGCGTTCCCGGTGGGGGTGCGGACGACGCCGAGGGGGGCAGGGCCGGCGGGCGCGGGGGCGGGGGCGGTGCCGGGTCCTGCCGCCTCCCCGCCGAGGGTCTCCGCCTCGTCGCCGGGGGCGGTGCCGGGTGCCCGCGCGGGCGCCGTCCCGGGCCCCGTCGTCAAGTCGCTCATGCCGGAACGCTACCTCGGTGGGCTGGGGTACCGTCGATCACGATGGCGACCATGGCAGAGTGCCGCAGCGCACTGGACAGACTTTCCGACAATCTCGCGGGCGCGGACGGAGACGTGCGCAGCGCCGCCTCCCTGGACCGCTCGCTGAGCTGTCACATCAAGGACCTCGATGTGACGTTCACCGGCCGGCTCACGGACGGCCGCATCCGGGTGCTCGACACCGTCGAGGGCCCGCCCCGCGAGAAGGCCGAGATCAGACTGGCGATGACCGGCGACGACCTGGTCGCGCTGGTGGACGGCGACCTGAACTTCGCCAAGGCGTGGGGGGCGGGCCGGGTCCGTCTGGAGGCGGGGTTCCGGGACCTGCTCAAGCTGAGATCGCTGCTCTGAGGGGTGTTCGAGGCGCCTGGGACGCGCCCGCCCGGTCTTCACCGTCTCGGGTCGCCGGTCACCGCCCGAGCCGCCCCGGGCGCCTCCGCGGGCCCGCCGTCAGAGCCCCAGGCGGGCGACGGCCTTCCCCGCGTCGAGGGCGCACGCCTCGGTGCCCCCGGCGGTCCACGCGGCGCCGCAGAGCGCCCGCAGCCCGTCGATCGCGTCGAGGGCGTCCCCCTCGCCGTCCATGACCAGCTCCTGTCCGCGGACGGAAGCGGTCCACCCGCCGCAGCGGGCCGTACCGTCCTCCACCGTCACCTCGGGCTGCCCGGTGAGCAGCCCGCGCAGGTCCCGGTCGATGTACGTCGGACGGTGCTCGGGCACGGCCGCGACCAGCTGGGCGGCGTCGGTCACCCCGGTCAGCACCAGCAGCGAGTCCACTCCCCCGTTGAACGCGCCCTCGATGTCGGTGTCCAGGCGGTCGCCGACGACGAGCGGGCGCTCGGCCCCGGTACGCAGCACGGTCTCCCGGTGCATCGGGGGCAGCGGCTTGCCCGCGACCTGCGGCTCGGCGCCGGTGGCGATCCGGACGACCTGGACCGCCGCGCCGTTGCCGGGGGCGATGCCCCGGGCGCTGGGGATGGTCAGGTCGGTGTTGGACGCGAACCAGGGCAGGCCCCGGTTGATCGCGTACGCGGCCTCCGCGAACCGCGACCACGGGAAGTCCGGGCCGCCGTATCCCTGCGCCACCGCCACCGGGTCGTCGTCCGCCGAGTCGACCGGGACGAGCCCGCGCTCCTCCAGGGCGACCCGCAGCCCCTCGCCGCCGATGGCGAGGACCCGGGCGCCCGCCGGGAGCTGGTCCGCGACCAGCCGGGCGACCGCCTGCGCGGAGGTGATCACGTCCGACGGCTCGGCGGGCACCCCCAGCTCGGTCAGGTGGGCCGCCACCGCGGTGGGTGTCCGCAGCGCGTTGTTGGTGACGTACGCGAGGTGCATCCCGCCGTCCCGCGCGGTGGTGAGCGACTCGACGGCGTGGCCGATCGCCTGACCGCCCGCGTACACGACCCCGTCGAGGTCGAGCAGAGCCGTGTCGTACGCCTCGCTCAGCGGCGTACCGCTGCCGAGCGGCCGGGACGTGTCCTGCTGACTCATTGTGTTCGCTCCTCGTTCGATGCCTCTGCCCCGATCATCCCGCATCGGCACCCCGCACCTACGATGCGGGGATGGACACATCGGGGCACGCCGGGAAGGGGCACGCCGGAAGGGGCCGCTCCGGGAAGGGGCTGCGCCTGTTCCCGTTCCGCGGCGTGCGTTACGTCCCCGAGCGGGTGGGCAGCCTCGCCGCGGTGACGTCCCCGCCGTACGACGTGGTGGTGCGTCCGGACGGCCTGCACCACCTGGAGTCGGCGGACCCGCACAACATCGTGCGGCTGATCCTGCCTCAGGACGGGTCTCCCGCCGCCCGCAACCGGCTGGCGGCCCGGACCCTGGAGGAGTGGCTCGCCGAAGGGGTGCTCGCCACCGATCCCGAACCCGCGCTCTACGTCTACGAACAGCGCGGCAACGGCATCCTCCAGCGCGGTCTGATCGGCGCCCTGGCGCTCTCCCCCGCCGCCGACCGGGTCGTCCTCCCGCACGAGGAGGTGATGGACGATGTCGTGGCGGAACGGGCCGCCCTGATGCGCGCCACCGGCGCCCACCTCGAACCGCTGCTCCTGACCTGCCCGGGTGACGGTACGGAGTCCGGTGCGGCGGCGGTCGTCGAGCGGGCGGCCCGGCGGACCCCGCTGCTCACCACCGTCACGGAGAACGGGCTCCGGCACCGGCTGTGGGCCGTCACCGATCCGGCGGAGCAGGCCGAGGCCGCCGCCGATCTCCTGCCCCGCCAGGCCCTCATCGCGGACGGCCACCACCGGTGGGCCACCTATCTGCGGCTCCAGCGCGAGCGGAGCACCCCCGGGCCGTGGGACTTCGGCCTGGTCTTCCTGGTCGACACGGCCCGGTACCCGCTCCAGGTGCGCGCGATCCACCGGGTGCTCCGCCGGCTCGCCCCCGCCGGCGCCCTGGCCGCGCTCGGGGACCGGTTCCGGGTGCGGGAGGTGGCGGGCCCGCTGCCCCGGGCGCTCGGCGCGCTCGCCGCCGCTTCCGAGGAGGGCAACGCCTATCTGCTGGCGGGCGACGGTACGTACCGCCTCGTCGACCGGCCCGACCCCGCCCTGCTCGCCCGTACGGTCCCCGCGGGCCGCCCCGAGGCCTGGCGCACCCTGGACGCGACGGTGCTCCACGAGACGCTGCTCGACCGGGTCTGGCGCATCCCGGACACCGGCGAGGAGATCGCGTACCTCCACGACCCGGTCGCAGCGGTCGAGCAGGCCGAACGGTCCGGCGGGACGGCCGTCCTGATGCATCCGGTGCGCGAGTCCGTCGTCCGCGACCTCGCCCGGCAGGGCATCACGATGCCGCGCAAGTCCACGTCCTTCGGCCCCAAGCCGGCGACCGGCCTGGTGATGCGGAGACTCGCCGACGACGACTGAGCGGCGCGTCCGTACCCGCTGCGGATACGGATATGGATACGAAGAAGGGCGGCACCCCCGGAGGAGTGCCGCCCTTCTTCTACCTTCTGCCGCCACCGCCTACGCGGTGCGTACCGCTCAGGCCTTGGCCGGACCGTCGGCGGCCGGACCGTCGGCGTCGGGCTGCTCGGTGCTGTGCTCGGCGTTCCGCTCGGTGCTCTGCTCAGCCGCCGGGGTCGCGTCGGCGGCCGCGTCGGCGCGGTCGGCCCACGCGTTCAGCTCGTCGGTGTCGTCCTCGTCCTCGTCGTCGAGGTCGTCGCGGTCGTCACCCTCGATGTCGCCACCCTCGATGTCGTCGGCGATGTCGTCGTCGGCGATGTCCACCGCGGAGTCCGCCGCCGTGTCCGTGTCCTGGACTGCGGGGGCCGCGTGCCGCTCGGCCGGAGCCGTGGCGGGAACGTCCTCCTCGTCGCCGTCCAGGGCGTCCACGAACTCGACTCCGTCCAGCTCGGCGAGGCGGTCGGAGGCGTCGGTCGCGCCGTCCTTGTCGGACTCGATGGCCTTGGCGAACCACTCGCGGGCCTCGTCCTCACGGCCCGCCTCCAGGAGCGCGTCGGCGTACGCGTAGCGCAGGCGCGGGGTCCACGGGTGAACGGCGTTGGAGGCCAGCTCGGGGCTCTGCAGGGTGACGATGGCGGCGTCGATCTGACCCATGTCACGGCGGGCACCAGCGGCCACCAGGCGCATCTCGACCTGGCCGGCCTTGTCCAGCTTCTGGACCTCGGGCTCGCCCGCCATCGCCATGGCACGCTCGGGGCGGCCTAGGCCGCGCTCGCAGTCCGCCATGACGGGCCACAGCTCCACGGAGCCGGTCATCCGCTTGGCGGCGCGGAACTCGGCCAGTGCCTCCCCGTACTTCTGCGTGGCGTACGCGGCGAAGCCGGCCGCCTCACGGACGGCGGCGACGCGCGAGGCGAGCCGGAGGGCGACACGGGAGTACCCGTACGCCTCCTCGGGGTCCTCGTCGATGAGCCGGGCGACCATGACGAGGTTGCGCGCGACGTCCTCGGCAAGGGTCTTCGGCAGGCTCATGAGCTCCTGCCGGACCTCCTTGTCGATCTCGAAGCCCGTGACGTCGTCGGGGATGGGCAGCCGCTTGATGGGCTCACGGTCACGGTCGCCCTGGTAGCCGCCACGGTCGTCGCGGCCCTGGTAACCACCGCGGTCGTCCCGGCCCCGGTAGCCGCCGCGGTCGTCACGCTGGCCGCGGAAGCCACCGCGGTCGTCGTCACGGCGCGGGGCACGGTCGTCGCGGCGGAAGCCGCCACCGGCCCCGGAGCCGCCACGGTTGTCGTCACGACGGAAGCCACCGCCGGAGGGACGGTCGTCGTCACGGCGCGGGCCGCGCGGGCGGTCGTCACGGCGCTCGAAACCACCCGGACGCCCACCACGGTCGTCATCACGACGAGGAGCGCGGTCATCGCGCTGACCGCGGAAGCCACCACGGTCGTCGTCCCGGCGGGGAGCGCGGTCGTCGCGGCGGAAGCCGCCACCGGTGCCGGAGCCACCACGGTTGTCGTCACGACGGAAACCACCGCCGGAGCCCGAACCACCACGGTCGTCGCGGCGGAAACCGCCGCCCGAACCGGAACCACCACGATTGTCGTCACGACGGAAACCGCCACGGTCGTCGTCACGGCGCGGGGCACGGTCGTCGCGGCGGAAGCCGCCACCCGAGGGGCGGTCGTCACGGCGCTCGAAACCGCCCGGACGTCCACCACGGTCGTCATCACGACGCGGGGCACGGTCGTCACGACGGAAGCCACCACCGGAACCGGAACCACCACGGTTGTCGTCACGACGCGAACCACCGCCGGAGCCGGAACCACCACGGTTGTCGTCACGGCGGAAACCACCGCCCGAACCGGAACCACCACGGTTGTCGTCACGACGGAAACCGCCACCGGAGCCAGAACCGCCACGGTCATCGCGACGGAAGCCACCACCGGAACCGGAACCACCACGGTTGTCGTCACGACGGAAACCGCCACCGGAGCCAGAACCACCACGGTCGTCGCGGCGGAAACCGCCGCCCGAACCGGAACCACCACGGTTGTCGTCACGACGGAAACCGCCACGGTCGTCGTCCCGGCGCGGGGCACGGTCGTCGCGGCGGAAACTGCCACCCGCGGGGCGGTCGTCACGGCGCTCGAAACCGCCCGGACGTCCACCACGGTCGTCATCACGACGCGGGGCACGGTCGTCACGACGGAAACCACCACCGGAACCGGAACCACCACGGTTGTCGTCACGACGGAAACCGCCACCGGAGCCGGAGCCACCACGGTTGTCGTCACGACGGAAACCACCGCCGGAGCCAGAACCACCACGGTCATCGCGACGGAAGCCACCGCCGGAGCCCGAACCACCACGGTCGTCACGACGGAAACCGCCGCCCGAACCGGAACCACCACGGTTGTCGTCACGACGGAAACCGCCACGGTCATTGTCACGGCGCGGGGCGGCGGAGCGGTCGTCACGACCGCCGCGGAAGCCGGCCCTGTCGCCACCGTCCCGGCGACGCGGCTCGCGATCCGGACGATCGTCGGGAGAGTTGGTGGACATGGGTACGACTCCTGTCTTTGGGTACTGCAAACATTCTCGCGCAGCCGACCTGACGACGCGCTTCGGGAAAACAAAAGGACCCTTGGTCCCAGCGTGAACGCTGGGACCAAGGGTCCTTGAAAGATTGTTCGGCGGCGTCCTACTCTCCCACAGGGTCCCCCCTGCAGTACCATCGGCGCTGAAAGGCTTAGCTTCCGGGTTCGGAATGTAACCGGGCG
>NZ_JBSFFN010000037.1:0-93147 GCF_053596135.1 Streptomyces sp. NPDC001770
GGTAGTGGGTGGAGGGCGGCCGGGTCAGCGCTCTCCCGGAACCCCCGCCCGCGCACGCGGTCGTCCTCAGGCCCCGACGTCCCTCCGTCGGAGGTCTTCGAGGGACTCGCGTCGGACGAGCAGCCGCGCGGTGCCGTCCGTCACGGCGACCACCGGCGGCCGGCCCACGAGGTTGTAGCCGGAGGCCATCGACAGGTGGTACGCCCCCGCCGCCGGGACGGCCAGCAGATCTCCCGGGTGGACGTCCTCGGGGAGTTCCACCGCGTCGGCCAGGATGTCCCCGGCCTCGCAGTGCCGGCCCACCACGGTCACCATCCGCCCGGGTGCGGTGGAGGCCCGGCCGACCATGCGGGGCGCGTACCGCACGCCGTACAGTGCCGGGCGCGGGTTGTCGCTCATGCCGCCGTCGACGGCCACGAAGGTACGGGTGCCGGTCCGCTTGACGGAGAGCACCCGGTACACGGCCACGCCCGCCGGGCCGATGACGGCACGGCCGGGTTCGACCGTCAGCCGGGGAACCGGCAGCATGGCCCGCGCGCATCCGGCGGCGAGTTCGGCACGGATGCGCGCGGCGAGCGTGGGGATGTCGAGCGCGGGTTCGCCCGCCCGGTACGCGATGCCGTGGCCGCCGCCCATGTCCAGCTCGGGCAGCACGACTCCGTGCTTGTCCCGGGTGCGGGCGAGGAGCCCCACCATCCGGCGGAGCGCCGAGACGTACGGCGTGATCGAGGTGATCTGCGAGCCGATGTGACAGTGCAGGCCCACGAGTTCTAGTCCCGGCTGGCCGAGGACCCGGTCGATGGCGTGCTGCGCCGAGCCGTCCATGAGGGAGAGGCCGAACTTCTGGTCCTCGGTACCGGTACGGACCGCGGCGTGCCCGCCGGCCGAGATCCCGGGCACGACACGGATCATGACCGGCTGGCGGGTGCCGTGCGGCACCAGGGCGGCGAGGCGGGCGATCTCGGAGGTGGAGTCGAGCACGATCCTGCCGACGCCGAGCCGCACGGCGGTGCTCAGGTCCTCCGGGCTCTTGGCGTTGCCGTGCAACACGATCCGGTCGGCGGGGAAGCCCGCGCTGATCGCGAGGAGGAGTTCACCGGCCGAGCAGACGTCGAGTCCGAGCCCCTCCTCGCGTATCCACCGGACGACGGCCCGGCTCAGGAAGGCCTTGGCCGCGTAGACCACGTCGGCCTCCTCCGGCGGGAAGGCGGTGCGGTAGGTCCGGCAGCGGTCGCGGACCTCGCCTTCGTCGAGTACGTACAGCGGGGTGCCGAACCGTTCGGCGGCCTCGGTCAGGGAGACTCCGCCCACCGTCATGTCCCCGCGCGGGCCGGGGCGCGTCGACGCGGGCCATACGTCCTGCGGATACGCCTGCCGGGCCGGGGAGCCGCACGGCGTGAGGGCGGCGGCGGAGGCCGGGGTGATGGGGGCCGGAGCCGTGGAGGCCTTCCCGGCCGGGTCGGGGGACCCGGCCGGGAAGGGGGCGCCGGCGGGGCTTGGGGACCCGGCCGGTGCGGGGGTGGGGACGGGGGCGAGGGGGGTGGCGGTCATGGTGCGCTCCCTTCAGCGTCCGTGGCGGACGAGCGCGGGGGCGTCGGGGACGGCCGGCGCGGGAGGAGCCGTGTCCGTCGCTGGGGCGACGGGTGCGGCGGGGGTCGCGTGCGGGGCGACAGCGACAGGAGCGGCGGAAGCGACGAGTGCCGTGGTCGCGGCGGGGGCCGCGTGTGCGGCGGTGTGGGGCACCGAGGGGTGCGGTTCGGCGGCGCGCGGCGCGGAGAGCAGCGGGTCGACGGTGAGGGTGCGGACGCCGAGGGGTGCGGCGAGGTCGCGCAGGGCCGGTTCGCAGAGGCGTACCCACTGCTGACCGGCGCCCAGGGTGGCGACGAGCCTGCTCTCCGAGGTGAACGCGACAGCGGTACGCGCGCCGAGCGGCGTACGGAAGAACCGTGCCCGCACGCTCGACGGGCAGCGGGCGGAGCCCGAGCGGACGGGTACGAACAGGGGCCCGGCCGGGACGGATGCGATCGGGGGTCCGGCCGGGACGCGTTCGAGGGGGTCGGAATCCGGCAGCGCGCTTTCCATGGTGCCTCCAGGCGTCGGCACGGGTCGCGGACACGACCCGGCGGTTCGTCTTCGACGCTAAGTCCGCAGGCAGGAGGCGGCGCGGCTGCCGCCCCGGCCCTGACGGGTACTTGACGCCGGACCCGGGTCACGTTGACGCGACCCTGACGCGGAGCCCGTCCGGCACGGGGCGGGTGACCCTTCCGGGGCGCGGTCCGCCCGGAAGCGCGAGTGGCCGCGGAGACGCGAGACGCCCCGGCCGTCAGGTCCGGGGCGTCTCGAAGTGCGGTGCGGGGCTTGGAATCAGAGCCGAGCTCAGAGGTCGAACTCGTGCGGCGGCAGGTCGAGGGCGAAGCACGCCTCCCGGACCACGGCCTGCTCCGACTTGTCGAAGTCGCCGTCGGCGCCACCGATGACGATGCCGATCTGGATGACCGCGCGCGCCTCGGCCGGCTTCTTCTTCGCCTTGGCGATCTCCTGGAGCACGGTGACCTTGCCGAAGGCGAAGTCGGCGGTGAGCTTGTCGACGTACGCGTTGAAACGGCGCTGGAGGTCTTCCGCGGGGAAGTTCCGGAGCACGTCGTTGCTCATGATCAGCTGGGCGACGCGCTGCCGCTCCGACGGGTCGATGGAGCCGTCGGCCGCCGAGACCAGGGCGCACATCGCCATGCTCGCGTCGCGGAACGCCCCGCTCTTCAGGTCGTTCTTCTTCGCCTCCAGCTGCGTCTGCATCGTCGAGGCGGATTCCTTGATCCGATCCCAAAGGGCCATGACGTCTCCATACGTTGCTTTGCGGTGCGTTGGCTGAACCGAGTGGAACTCTACAGAGGTGTAGAACTCGATGCTCGACCCGGCAGGCTTTGCCGTGGAATGGCGGCTCAGTAGGATGCGGCGATCGCTGAGCAGTGCCCGGGGCCGCCCCGCCGCGACTGCGAGAGCTTGCGCGAAGGGCGGACACCGCATGGGAAACGCGGGAAGGCACGAAGACGTTCCTGACGTTCCTCCGGGGGCCGACGCGTCCCTGGTGGCGGACGCTTCCCCCGGCGGCGCCGGCGGACGGCCGCGCAAGCGGGGGCAGGGTGAGCTGGAGGCGCAGGTGCTCGCCGCGGTGCGCGCGGGCGGAGGGCCGGTGACGGCGGGCTGGGTGCGGGAGCGCCTCGACGGCGGGCTCGCACTGACGACGGTCATCACGATCCTCTCCCGCCTCCACGCGAAGAACGCGGTCACCCGCACCCGGGCGGGCCGTGCCTACACCTGGACGAACGCTTCCGACGAGGCCGGCCTCGCCGCCCTGCGGATGCGCCGGGTGCTCGACGGCGAACGGGACCGGGAGGCCGTCCTCGCCCGCTTCGTCTCCGCGCTCAGCCCCGGTGACGGGGAACGCCTGCGGGCCCTGCTGTCCCGGACCGGCCCGGATACGCCTCCGGCGAACGGCCCCGCTGAGCCGTGCGATTCCTCCGATTCCTCCGATTCCTCCGAGCCCTCGGGCCCCGATGCCCCCGGCCGTGCGTCGGGGAACCGATGACGACGACAGGGGTGTTGGGGGAGCGATGGGCGTCTTCGTCTACCTGCCACTCGTGCTTCCGCTGACCGCGCTGCCCGTCGCGCGGCTGGCCGCGCACCATCTGCATCCGCGCACCGCGACCCGGCTGCTGGCCGTCGCCGGTACGACGCTCGCGCTGTGCAGCACCCTCTGCCTCGCCCTGCTGATGGTGATCGGTACGGCCCAGCTCCCCGGCAACCCGTTGCCGGACGGCTGGTCGGACCCCGAGGTCAGGGCCGCGCTGCCGTACGAGGACCGGACGGGCCTGGTGGCCATCGGGGTGCTGGGCGCGGTGGTGGCCGGCTGCGTGACGACGCTCGTACGCCATGTACGTACCCGGGTCGCCGCGGCCCGCGCGCTGGGGACGGGCGGCGGCGCCGGTTCCGGTTCCGGGGTGCGTGTGGTGGAGTCGCCCGCCCCGTACGCGTACGCGCTCCCCGGCGGCCCGGTGAGCGGGCGCCCGCGCGGTGCGGCGGGGACGGGCCGGGTCGTGGTCTCCAGCGCCCTGCTCGACTGCCTCGAACCGGCCGAGCAGCAGGCGCTGTTCGCCCATGAGCGGGCGCATCTGGCGGGGCGCCACCACCGTTATCTGCTGCTGACGCAGCTGGCGGCGCGGGCCAACCCGTTCCTGGTGCCGCTCCGTACTGCGGTGGCGTACACCACCGAGCGCTGGGCCGACGAGGAGGCCGCGCGGGCGGTCGGCAGCCGCCGTGTGGTGGCACGGGCGGTCGGCAAGGCGGCGCTGGTGTCGGCCCGTTCGCCGTTCGAGGGGCTGGCGGGGTTCGCGGCGGCGGGGCCCGTACCGCTCCGGGTCGCCGCCCTCCTCGACCCTGCCCCGACCGCCCGTTTCTGGCCACCGGCGTCGGCGCACCTGCTCCTCGCCGCGCTGACGGCGACGGTGGGGACGGCGGCCTCCGCGCTGTCGTCGGTGAACGCCACGGTCTCGCTGGTCCGCATCCTGCACGAGGCGACCCCGCTGTAGGCCCCGCGTCGCCAGCAGAATCCCGCGGGTCGGGGAAGACCGGCGCGCCGCGTGCGGTACACAACTGTTGCTCTGTACGCGAACGGTGACAGTGGTGTCGTAGGTCCAGGACTTCCGGCCGAGGGGTCCCCCGGATGGCTCATAGTGATCACACAGCGGGCCGCACAGCAGGCCGGACAGCAGGCCGCACCGCATGTCGCGGAGCAGGCTGCACAGCAGGTCACCACACAGCAGGTCACCCACCAGATCACGGCAGGCCGTGGAGAGACGCCTCTCCGTGGACGCCCTTCCCCACGGGAGCAACGCCATGGCTTCGGCCCTCCGCACCAAGACCGCCGTCCTCGTCGCCGCCGCAGTCGCGGGCACCCTGCTCCTGACCGGCTGCGGCGGCGACGACTCCGACGGAGGCTCCGGCACCGGCGCGAAGGACACGAGCAGCAGCGCCGCCGCCACGCTCCCGGCCGAAACGCCTGCGACGCAGGACGCCCCGTCCGCCGCCGCCACTGCCGACAGCACCGGCGGCGGCAGTACGGGCAGCGGCAGCACCGCCGGTGGCAGCACCACCGGCGTCGGCGCCGGCTCGGGCGGGGACGCTTCGGACGGCTCGGGCGACCGGGAGACGGCCGTCGAGGGCATCGCCCAGGGCAAGGGCGTCAACGGCACCTGGAACGGCAAGGTGCGCTACCTCGCCCCCGGCAAGTACACGGTGACCCGCCCGGACGACGTCGACCAGCAGTTTTTCGTCTCCGAGGACACGGACATCGAGGGCACCGGCGACATCTGCGGTACGGAGGACGGCCAGGCCGCCATGCCGTGCAGCGAGGAGATGCTGGAGGCCGCGACCAAGGGCGACGGCGTCGACGCCGAGGTCGTCGTCGCGAACGGCATCGCCAAGAGCATCGTCGACAACCACAACTGACGCCGACCACCGCGCGCGGAACTCCCTGCCCGCGGAACCTCCCGCGCGCGGAACCTCCTGCCCGCGGAACCTCCCGCGCGCGGAACCTCCCGTACGCAGAACTCCCCGTCCGCAGCCAACGGCTGTTCCCGGACGGGGAGTTCCGCGTGTCGCGGGACGGGGGAGGGCGTCAGTCGCGGCCCTCGCCGACGTGCTCCGGCGTGAGGTCGTCGTGCGTGGGCCGGGCGGGGGCGGCCGGGGCGGCCTCGCTCCCGCGGACCGGCGCCTGGGCGCCGGTGCCGGTACCGCGCATTGCCTTGATCCGGGTGACGGCCGGTTCGGTCCAGCGGGCGGTGAGCGGGCCGAGGATGACCAGGATCAGTACGTACGCGGTGGCGATGGGCCCGATGCGGGGCTCGGTCGCCACGGCCAGACCGGCGATGACGATGGAGAACTCGCCGCGCGCCACGAGCGTGCCGCCCGCGCGCCACCGGCCGCGCGACTTGATGCCTGCGCGACGGGCCGCGTACCAGCCGGTGAAGATCTTGGTCAGCACGGTGACGACGGCGAGCAGAGCGGCCGGGAGCAGGACCGGCGGGATGTCGGCCGGGTTGGTCGAGAGGCCGAAGAAGACGAAGAACACCGCGGCGAAGAGGTCCCGCAGCGGGGTCAGCAGCTTGCGCGCGCCCTCGGCGACCTCGCCGGAGAGCGCGATGCCGACGAGGAACGCCCCTACGGCGGCCGACACCTGGAGTTCCTGCGCCAGCCCGGCGACGAGCACGGTCAGGCCGAGGACGACCAGGAGCAGCATCTCCGGGTTGTCGGAGGAGACGGCCCGGCTGATGATCCGGCCGTGGCGCAGCGCCAGGTAGAGGACGAACCCGACCGTCCCGAGCGCGATCAGCAACGCGATGCTGCCCCCGGCGAGACCGACTCCGGCGACCATGGCGGTGAGCAGCGGCAGGTAGACCGCCATCGCCAGGTCCTCGATGACGAGGACGCCGAGGATGACCGGGGTCTCCCGGTTGCCGAGGCGCCCGAGGTCCGTCATCACCTTGGCGATCACTCCGGACGAGGAGATCCAGGTGACCCCGGCCAGCGCGACGGCCCCGGCGGGACCCCAGCCGAGTATCAGCGCGGCGACGGCGCCGGGGGTCGCGTTGAGGACGAAGTCGACGAGGCCGGAGGGGTACTGGGTCTTGAGGCTCGTGACCAGTTCGGAGGCGCTGTATTCGAGCCCGAGGAGGAGCAGCAGCAGGATCACGCCTATCTCGGCGCCGACTGCGGTGAACTCCTCACTGGCACCGAGCGGCAGCAGCCCGCCCTCGCCGAACGCCAGACCCGCCAGGAGGTAGAGGGGGATCGGCGAGAGACCTATCCGGCCGGCGAACCGCCCGATGATCCCCAGCCCGAGAATGACGGAGCCGAGCTCCACCAGCAGTGCGGTCATGTCGTGCACGATCAGCCCTCCGCAATGATCTCGGAGAGCGCGTCGACGCCCTCACGCGTACCGACGACGACGAGCGTGTCACCGATGGCCAGCCGGAAGTCGGGTCCCGGCGACGGGTGCGCACTGTGCGTCCGCAGCACCGCCACGATGGACGCCCCCGTACGGGTCCGCGCCCGCGTATCCCCCAACACCCGCCCGCCGTAGGGCGATCGGGACCCGAGCGGAATGTGCTCGGTGACCAGGTCGATGCCCTCGGTCCGTACGGCGTCGATCGGCGCGGGATCGATGAGGTGGGCGAGCGCGGTCGCCTCGTGCGTCGTCAGGGGCACGGTCAGCCGGCACGAATCTGGGTCGTCCTGCTCGTAGAACCCGATGAACCGCCGCCCGTCGTGGTGGACGACGACGGAGATGTGCTGGCCGGACTCGGTGATGAAGTCGTACTGAGTCCCGACTCCGGGCAGCGTGGTGCGGCGGGTTCCCATGGCTTCCTCCCGAGTGGAGCGCCGGCGCGTGCGGCGGCCCTTGTCAGTTCTTGGTGATCTCTTTACCTTTCAACACCTTAACGCGATCCATACGCGTCGTGGGGGGCCGGGGGAGAAGGAGGGGTGGTATGGGGTGATGCCGACGGCGAGGTGGGGGTGTTGTGCCGGCGAGCCGTCAGTGCGTGCCACGCCTGGATCCGGGCCCGTGGTGAGCGGGCGTGGTGAGCGGGCCGGGGCAGCCCTCGGGGCGTGACGCCTCCGCGCACACTCCGCGCAAACTCCGTCGCGGTGCGACCTTTGTCACCGCCCTGGTCAAGGCCGTCCACCGATCCGCAGGTCGGCGTGAGGTCAGTGCGTTCCCGGTCCCTGCGATCCGATCGATGCCGACGACATGATCAACCCCGACTTCGGCGAGGAGGGCCGCCTCATCGGCACCGCGGTTCCGGCCACCACGTCGAAGCTTCCCGAGTACGTCCTCCGAGCCGCCGAGCGACCGGATTCCGGCGGGAGTTGTGAGGCGGGAGAGCTCTCAGTGGGGGATTCGTATCCCGGCCTCGGGTCACGAGAGGAAGTCGGCTACCCCGCCGACGAACGCCATCGTCCAGAACTTCACTTGGTGCCGGCGATTGCAGAACGGGCGCGGCAGCCACCACCTGCGCGACACCACGGGCCGACCGCACCACCGGCAGACCGGCGGTTCCCTCACCAGCTCGATCGAGACCCCCATGCCGCGACCTTAGCGATGCTCCCCACGTGCGGTCCCACCCCCTGCGGAGCTCGGCGGCAGGCCGCTCCAGTGGCGTCCCTCGCGGGGGAGCGGGCCGGGCGCCCCACGTCGGGTGGCTGCCAGTCGGCCTGGATGAGAGCCCTGCCGCCCTGCCGCCCTGCCGCCCTGCCGCCCTGCCGCCCTGCCGGGCAGCTGGGCAGCTGGGCAGCTGGGCAGCCGGGAATCCGTTTCCATCGGAGGCCGGAGTGGCCGCACACTGCGGGCATGGGCGACATGAGCGGCACCACCGGTAGTCGTACCGATGACACCACCGGGATGCGGACCGCGTCCCTCCGGTCGGGTGAACTGCTCGGATACCCGCCCGGAGCACGCCTGTTGATCGTCAACTGCGACGACTTCGGGATGTACCCCGCGATCAACGAGGCGGTGGTGGAGGCGATCGAGCAGGGCATCGCGGGCTCGTGCAGCCTGATGGTTCCCTGCCCGGCCGCATCGGACGCGATGCGGCGGCTGCGGCGGCGGCCGGAGATCTCGTTCGGCGTGCACCTCACGATGGTCTGCGAGATGCCCGGAAACCCGTGGGGCCCGATGGCGGAGAGGGCGGAGGTGCCGTCCCTGCTGGACCGCGCGGGAAGGCTTTTCGCTCCTACTCCCGCAGGCCGTGCCGAGCTCCTCGGGCAGGCCCGGATCGAGGACGTGGAGCGGGAGTTCCGGGCCCAGATCGACGCCGTGGCCGATGCCGGCCTTGCCCCCACCCACCTGGACTTCCACTGCCTCGCCGACGGCGGCCGGGACGACATCTTCGGCCTCACCGCTTCCCTCGGGGCCGAGTACGGGCTCGCGGTGCGCGCCTGGCTGGACCCAGCGCGTGAGGCGATGCGTCGGCGTGGACTGCCCGTCAGCGAGAACGGCTTCCTGGACAGCTACGCGATCCCGCTCGACGACAAGCCCGCCCGGTACGCCCAGCTCCTGCGCGACCTGCCGCCCGGCCTCAACGAATGGGCTGTCCACCCGGGTCTCGGCACGCAGGAGTCCCGGGCCCTCGACGACGGGTGGCGGGTACGGCGGACGGACTACGAGTTCCTGGTCTCCCCGGAGGCGCGGGAGGTGCTGACCGGGGAGGGGATTCGGTTGGTCGGCTACGGGGAGGTGCGGCGGGTTCGGCGGGAGAGGTGTGGAGACGATGGGTGAGGTGCGACTCATGTCCCGCTCGGTGAAGTTGGATGATCTGAGCCCAGTGGCCTGTTGAGTGCCCAGTTCGGGAAGGCGCTCCCCGCGTAGGCGGGGATGGCCCGCCGGTCGGTGGGGCGGAGGGTGACCTGCACGCGTGCTCCCCGCGTACGCGGGGATGGCCCCGGGGTCCGCCGAGTGGCTTTCGCGGGGAGGCGTGCTCCCCCGCACCGCACGTGCGGCGGCGTCAGCCGCAGCGCACTCGACCGTGGCGCGCGGCCCGGGGGCCACCCGGACGGGAGCCCGTCACCGGCCACCCGCCGTCCCCGAAGAGGCCCCGGCGCCCGCTCCCGCCGGTACACCCGCCCCCGCCCCCGCCGTCACGTGGTTCTCCGCGCGGGTCCGTAGCTCCTCGACGCCCGGGACCTTGCGGTACTTGTCCAGGCGGGTGCGCATGTCCTCGGTGGCTTCGGTGACCTTGACGGAGCGGATGCCGTCGGCGCAGTCGAGGAAGTCGGTCCAGGTGGCGAGGGCGGCGTCGAGGTGGCCTCGGCGGAGGTGGATCTGGCCGAGGTCGGCGAGGACGATGGCGCGGCTGCGGCGGCGGTCGATGCCGTGGATCTCCAGCGACTCGTGGAGGTGGCCGGTGGCGCTGTCGAGGTCGCCGAGGCGGGCGAGGATCATGCCGGAGTGGTGGGCCCAGCGGCCGATGCTGAAGTGGGAGGCCCAGGACTCGCCGGGGGCGGCGTCGGGGGTCTGCTCGATGGCGGTCTGGGCGGCGGTGAGGGCGCGGGTGGCGAGGCGGTGGTCGCCGTCGAGGGCGGCGGCGTCGGCGAGGGTGGTCTGGAAGTAGGAGACCGCGCGCGGGTCGTCCAGGGACCTCGCGCTGTCCACGCAGCGTTCGGAGAGGCGCAGCGCCATGGCGCCGTACCGGGGGCCGAGGTCGATGGCCTGAACGGCAAGTCCTCGCAAGGCTGTTGCGGAGAGTTCGGCCTCGTCGGCGGCGACGGCCAGGCCGTAGGCGTGGGCGTAGTACTGCTGGGCCATGCCCTGGTTGCCCTCGTCCTGGGCCATCCATCCCGCCAGGTGCACGAGTTGGGAGGTGGCGGCGTACAACTGCCGGCCGATCTCCTCGGTGTAGGTGCCGTCCAGCCAGGCGGCGACGTCCTCGGTGAGGTAGCGGACGGCGAGGTGGCGGGCGTGGCCGCCGCCTAGTTCGGCGGCGGTGTCGCCGAGGGCGCGGGTCATCTGGCGTACGGCTGCCACCTCGCCGGTGCCGACGCGTACGCCGCCGACGCGGCTGGTCCGGCGGGTGACGCTCTCCGGGTCGGGCAGGTTGAGTGCAGCCAGTGCGTGGGCGCCCGAAGCGGCCAGGAAGTTTCGCCGAAGCACGTCGTTCCTCCCCAACTCGACGACTGACGCCACGGTATCGAGGCCCGCAAGGGGGCGGGAGGCGGATCGTTGAGCGGGGACTCCGTGGGGGGCGGAGAGGACGGCCAGGGTGGGTGCGGGGGGTCCGCCGGGGGCCTGCTGGGGCGGGTTCGTGTCCAGGCCGAGTACCTCGGCGATGTACGGGAGCCAGTAGTCGGGCTTCCGGCGGCCGGCCATCCATCGCCGGACCGACTGGCGGTCGAGGCCGTTCGGGCCGCGCCCCTCGGCGATTCCCAACTCCCGGGCGAGTTTGGACGGCCCCCAGCCACGTGCCGCGCACGCCTGGCGGATCAGCTCGCCGATCTCCTGGGATTCGGGCACCTTGCGCTCACTCCTTCACCAGGGCGGTCCTCCCGGCCTGGCCTACGCGGGACTACATGTGGCCCACAGCCTGGCATCTCCTCACTGTGTGTGTTCGCAGGTTCACTGAACGCCATCCCTCCGGGAGTTCAGATCCACCCTTCGCACCGAAAGAGGTGAGTCCGCAATGAGCTCAGCCAGCGGAACGAGCGGAAACAACGGGACGAGTGGAGCCGGCGGCAACTGCGCGGCACGTGGCAGTGGCAGCGGCAGCGGCAGCGGTGGGTCGGGCGGCGCCGGCAGTCCCGGTGCGGCTCCGGGACATTGCGCGCCGCCCGGGGTGGGTGGCTCGTACGGCGGTACCACGTACGGGAGTTCGGGCGGGAGTGCGGTCGGAGGGGGCGGGTACGGCGGGGTGACGTACAGCGTGCCCCCGTACGGCGGCGGTCCGTCGAACACGGGTGTGCCGGTCAGCCGGGCGGATCTGGCGGCCGATGTGCAGCTGGCGCTCGACCTCGCGCGGGGGCGCGCGACGGGCGAGGCGGCGGATGCCCTGCGTACCCGCCTGCGGCGCGCCATCGTCGCCTACGCCCCGCTGGCCGACGCGTACGCCGCCCAGCTCGCCGACTCCCGGGCGCGGGAGATCGTGACGCACATGGTCTGCCACGCGTGGGCCGTCGCGCAGGACCCTGGGCAGGATCCGGCGGTCAACCTCCGGCTCCTGGCGAAGGCGGTGGACCACCTCGCGCGGTACGCGGCGGCGGCACGCCACATGGCCCCGACCGACCTGGATCAGGGGGCCTGTTGACCGGGAGGACGGTCCATCCGCCGACCGGCCGCAGGGGTGCTGCCGGAAGGCGCCGGACGACTTTGCCATTGCTTTACAACCCAGGGTGCCGCTGCCTCGTCTCTCCGCACGTTCCGTTTCCCGGCCCGCCCCTCCTGGCGGGCCGATGACGAAGGAGAGCAGTTCATGCGCCGAACCACCTTCAGTCTGCTGACGCTTGCCTGCGCCGCCGTGCTCGCCACCGGTGCAGGCCCCGCCTTCGCGGACACGGCGGCCCCGGTCGCTGTACCGGCAGCCGCCGCCACCGAGGCCCCGACGGCCGCCCCGGCCCCCGCGGTGGACTCGACCGAGGCGCCGAGCGCCGTGCCCAGCGCGGCGTCCACCGAGGTTGCCGAGGCCGCGACCGAGGCGCCGAGCGCGGTGCCCAGCGCGGCGCCCACCGAGGCGGCGCAGGTCTCCGCCGTCCCGTCCGGGGCGCCCGACACCGGTACCGTCGCCGCCGCGCGGCCGGGTGGCGGCAACGGGGCGCTGGTGGGCGGAAGCATCGCCGCCGTGGTGCTCGGGGCCGGCGCGGCCGTGTTCCTCGTGCGCCGCCGGGGCGCCGGGGTGAACGGGGCGACCGGGGCGTGACCTCGTACTCCAGGCGGGCCTTCGGGACCGTCGCGCTGGCCTCGCTGCTCGCCGGTTGCGGCGTCCGGAGCGAGGACAGGGACGGGGGCGGGAGCGAGAACGGGGACGGGGGCGCGGGCGCCGGGCGGCCGGAGGCGTCCGCCGCCACCCCGTCGGCGCACGCCCAGCGGTCCCGGCAGCGATCCACCGCACCCCCGTTGCCGCGCTCCGTGCCGCTCCGGCTGGAGGTTCCGGCGATCGGGGTGGACACCCCGGTCGTCCGGCTCGGCCTCGCGGCGGACGGCACCGTGGAGGTGCCCGCGATCACCGCGCACGACCGGGCGGGCTGGTACGAGCACGGCCCGGCCCCCGGCCAGGTCGGCCCGGCCGTGATGCTGGGGCATGTGACGGTCGGGTCGTACGGTGACGGGGTCTTCCGGAACCTCGCGCGGCTCCGCGCGGGGGACCGGGTCGTGGTGCGCCTGGAGGATGCGGAAGCAGCGGAGTTCACCGTCTTCGCCACCCGTACGGTGGCGAAGACGGCGTTCCCCACCCGGGAGGTCTACGGCAACGTGGACCGCCCGGAGCTGCGGCTCATCACCTGCGGCGGGGCCCGGGACGGCGACGGCGGCTACCAGGACAATGTGATCGTCTTCGCTGCCCTGGACCCCTCCGGGGCAGCCTCCGACCTGGGAGACCGGTGAAGCGGGCGCGCGAGAGGAGCGACCGGCGCGGCAGACAGGCGCAGGCGGCGTCCGAGCTGTTCGCCGTGCTCTACCCGTCCCTCGCCGGGTGGTGCCGCCGTCTCGTGGACGACGACGGGACGGCGCACGAGATCGCCTCGGAGGCGTTCACGCGGCTCTGGGCGCGGTGGACGAAGGTGGAGGAGCCGCGCGGGTACTTGTACGTCACCGCGGCCAACCTCGTACGCGACCACTGGCGTTCGCTGGAGCGCGAGCGCCGGGCGGTACGGCGGGTGGTGACCGAGGAGGTCGTCGGCGGGCATGCCCAGCCGGCCGACCCCTCGGTGCGGATGCTGGTGCAGTCGTTGCCCGAACGGCTGCGCGTGCCGATCCTGTTGCATTACTACGCGGACATGCCGATCCGGGAGGTGTCCGCGCTGACCGGGCGGAAGGAAGGGACCGTCAAGGCCGATCTCCACGCGGCCCGCGAACTGCTCCGCGCCCATCTGAGGAGAAGCCTTGACCACTCGCGCTGACGAGGAGCCGGAGTTCGGCGCCGACGACCCGCTCGCCGTCATCCTGCGGCCCGCCCCCGACCGCCTCTCTCCGCCCCCGGGCCGGTACGAGGAGCTCCGCCGCAGCGCCGCCGGGCGCAGGTACCGCAGGGGCGCCGCCGTGGTCGGCATGGCCTGCGCGGTCGCCGGGCTCGCGGTGCTGCCGTTCCGGCTGGCGGCGGGACCCGGCGCACCGGCGTTGCCCGCGTCCCCGGCGGCCCCGGCGTCAACCGGATCGGGGTCCGCGGATTCAGGGTCCACGGATCCCGGGCCCACGGGAGCGCCGGAGCCCGGGGAGACGGCCGCGCCGCAGGAGGTGCCGAGCCCGGCGCCGACCGAGCCGTCCGTCACCGAGGGGACGGCCGAGCCCGAGGGCGTGCCCGCGGACCCCTCCACGGCTGTGCCCAGGTCCGCGGTGACCGCTGCGCCGACCGTCTCCGGGGCGGACGACTCCGGTGCGGAGCGGGCCGCCCCGTCCACCTCCCCGCCGACGCCGACCTCCATCCCGTCGGGAGCGTCCGCCATGCCGAGCCCGTCGGCGGCGGCCACCAGGACTGCCTCCGGCCGCTGAAAAGGGCGTGGGCCGGGGCGCGTTCGCGGCGGGCCGCCACCGCTCGAACTGATGACCCGTCGGATGCCGCAGGCCAAGCGGCAGTTGGGGTGTGTGGGCGCGTCCGGGTGGAGCTCCCGTATTCATGTGCGTAGGCACGTTTCGGGTGTTGTAGCGTGATCGCGTCATCACGCTCCGTGTGCTCGTGTGCACGTGGAGCGGCCCCCGGAGGTGTAACCAGCACCGTTCCGAGGGCCTTCACCACGAGTGGATAAGAGGTCCACAGGGATGCTTTGGCATGCTATCTCTCCGGTGTCGGACACCGGCAGGCGTTCGAGGTCGCTGGTCGGCTCGCGCCGCATGAACAGTGACGCGAAGATCATCGTGTTGTACGTGCAGGGCCTCCCCGACGAGGAGCGTCTCGGGATGCTGGGCCCGCTGTGGGACTACGCGCGTGCGGCCGGAATCGAGCCCGGCCCGTTCAAGAGGGCCAAGAGGTTCCTGAAGCGGGAGGGGCATCTCCACGAGTGGCCCTATCCGTACACGGGCGGACGGTGGGCGACCGCGCAGATCCTGTCGAACGCGCCGATCACTCCGGAGGAGGCGAAGGCGGTCTGGGCGAGCCGGGAGCACCAGACGGTCTGGTCCGGCGAGGGGCCGGGAGACGGACCGCAGGGTGGACCGGAGGGCGGCCCGGGCGGCGGCTCGCACCGGGGTCCCGGCAGGAGATCGAGCTGGGGTGCGGCCGGGGGGACGGCGCCCTGGGAAGGCGCATCGCCGCAGGTCGTGCCGAGTGACGTGCTTCCGTCCACCGGTCGGCTGAGCGGGCGGGAGGACGGCGGTTACCCACCTGACGGACCACTGATGGCGCGCTCATCCCACCTACCTACCTGCGTGGTTGACGATTCGAACGCCGAACGAGCGGCGTTCGGGGAGCGGTTCGAGTGGGGCCCGCTCCTGGCGGACGAGTCCGACAGCGGCTTCTGGTCGGAGCCGCCGGAGTGGGTGGTCGAGCAGGACCCGGCGGGCTCCCGGGTGCCTCCACCGGAGGCCGTACCCGCAGCGACTCCCGCACCTGTCCCCGCATCCGCAGCCGCAGCGACTCCCGCACCTGTCCCCGCACCCGCAGCCGCCCCCGTACCCGCAGCGGCTCCCGCACCTGCTCCCACACCCGCGACGGCGCCCGTGGCAGCGGCTGTTCTTGAACCCGAATGCGTTCCCGCACCCGAACGCGTTCCCGTGGCCGCTCCCGTCGCGGCGGACGCGGCGGACGCGGCGGGAACGGGGGGAACGGCGGACGCGGCGGGAACGGCGGACGCGGGGGAGGAGCGGGGGAAGGGCTGGACGCCCCGGATGGTGCTGGCGGAGGAGGTGCTGCTGTCCTTGGGGAAGGAGTCGAGGCAGCTGCGCCTGGGGGTGTACGAGGCGCGCAGGCTGGTGGACAAGGCGGCGGAGTGGCTGCGGCGCGGCATGTCGGCGGCCGACATGCGGTACGTGCTGAGCTCGCAGCTGCCGCAGGACGGGGTGAGGTCGGCGGTCGGCTTCCTGAGACACCGGCTGGAGGAGAAGATGCCACCGGAGCCGGGCCGCAGACGCGCCGTGCCGGCCGTCGAGCCGGGAGCGTCGCGACCCCAGGGTGTGGACCGGACCGGGGGTGTGGGCCGGACCGAGGTCGTGGACCGGACCCGGAGCCTGGAACTGTCCAGGGAGGCGGTTCAGCGGGTGCCGCTGGTGGAGTGCGAGACGCCCGGGGACGTGCACATGTTCCGCGCGTACGAGGGCCACACGAAGTGCGACGACTGCCGAAGGGACGAGGCGTTCAAGCTGTGGGCGGTCAAGGAGGCGGCGCGGGCCCGGGTGCGGGGTGAGGTGCTGACCGGGGACGGCAAGGGCGGCTGGCGCGACCGTCTCGCCGAGATCGCCGCCGCACTGGAGGAGGACGCTCCGGCCGAGTGAACGGGCCCCCCGCCCCGAGCCGGTCGAGTGAACGAGCCCCCGCTCACGAGCCGGTCGAGTGAACGGGGCCCCACCCCGGGCCCCCCGCCCCCCGTACGCCGACGGGGCCGCCCACGCACCGAGCGCGGACGGCCCCGGACTCCGGGAAACGGGCTGCCTCAGTCGGTGACGTCGATCCTCCCGTCGTTCCGGACCGGCGCCGGTGCGCCCTCGGCGGCGGGAGCGGCGACCTCGGCGGGAGCGGTGGGTGCGCCCGTCCGCGAGGCGGTGAGGTTCTTGAGCAGCGAGGCCAGGTCGACACCGGTGGTGGAGGTGAGCAGCTCCATGCCCTGCGCGACGTTGTCGGTGACGGTACGGGCCAGCTGGCTCGCGCCGTCCGTGGAGATGACCGTCAGCTTGTCGATGGCGCTGAGCGGCTCGGCCGCCTTCGCGACGACCTTGGGCAGGACCTCCACCAGCATCTGGAGGACGGCCGCGTCGCCGTACTGCGCGAAGGCGTCGGCCTTCTTCTGCATGGCCTCGGCCTCCGCCGCACCCCGGGCGGCGATGGCGGCGGCCTGGGCCTCGCCCTCGATGCGTACCGCCGCCGCGAGCGCCGAACGCTGGAGCTTCTCGCCCTCACCGGTCAGCCGGGCGCGGTCGGCGGTGGCTTCCGCCTCCTTGACCTGGGCGATCCGGCGGGCCTCGGCCTCCTGCTCGGCCTGGTACCGGGCGGCGTCGGCGGGCTTGCGGACGCGGGTGTCGAGCTCGCGGTCGGTCAGCGCCGCCTGGCGCGCGGCCACCTTCTCCTGCTCCTGGAGAACCTCCTGCTGGCGGGCGGCCTCGGCGAGCGGGCCCGCCGCGTTGGCCTTGGCGGCCGCCACCTCGGTCTCCACCCGGATCTCCGCCTGCTTCAGGTAGAAGGTCCGCTCGGCGATGGCGACGTCCTCGGCCGCCTTCAGCCGGGCCTGCTCGGAGGTCCGCCGCGAGTTCGCCTCGGCGATGTCCGCCTCCTGCTTGGCGCGGGCGGCCTCGGGCCGGCCGAGGTCCTCCAGGTAGGTGCCCTCGGTGGTGATGTCGTGGATCTGGAACGCGTCCAGGATCAGGCCCTGGCCGGAGAGGCTGGCCTCGGCCTCCTCGGCGACCTGGCTGGCGAAGGCGGCCCGGTCGCGGATGATGTCCTCGACCGACATCCGGCCGACGATCGCGCGCAGCGAACCCGACAGGACCTCCTGCGTGAAGCCCGCGATCCCCGCCTGCTGGCGCAGGAACCGCTGCGCGGAGGCCCGGATCGCGTCCTCGCTGCCGCCGACCTTGACGATCGCGACGCCTTCGAGGTTGGCCTTCACCCCGCGCAGGGTGACGGCTCCGCGCACCTTGACCGGGATCTGCCGGCTGGAGAGATCGAGGGTGTACCGCTGCTGCACGAACGGCACCACGAAGACCCCGCCGCCGACGACGACCTTCTGTCCGGTGTTGTCGATGCTGGTCTGGCCGGTGACCGGGTCCGTGTGCTTCTTGCCCCGGCGACCGGTGATGATGAACGCCTCGCTGGGGCCCGCGACCTTGTAGCGGGTCACGACGGCGAGGCCGAGAAGAACGAACAGTACGACGATGCCGATGACGGCTATGACCACTGGACTCATGCGGTGATGCCCCCCTGGACCGCTGCCCGCGTGGGCGGCGGATTGTTCAACGCCCGTATGTCTTACGGGCGTTCCACCGGGCGCACGGTGACCGAGGAGGAGGACAAGGTGGCCTCGACCCAGATCTCGGTGCCCTGTGCGACGGGTGCGGCGCTTTTCGCCGCGTACTTCACGGTGTGCCCGGCGAGACGCAGCAGCACTTCGCCGTAGCCGTTTGCCGGGATCGCGGTGACGACGGAACCGGTGGTGCCGATCAGGTCGTCGCCGCGCGGTGCGGGGTCCGTCCGGTCCTGCATCAGGGCCCGGCTGAACCGCCAGGTCAGCCAGGCCGCCACCAGTCCCGCCAGGCCGCCGCCGGCGAGGGCCACGGCCAGGCCCGCGTCGGTGGTCCCCTGGAGGACCGCCCCGCCGAAGCCGAGCATCGAGAGGAACCCGGCGATCACGGGGAGCGAGAGCAGGCCGTCGAAGAGGCCGTTCAGCAGGCCCCCGAAGAGCCCGCCGAAGATGCCTTCCAGGATGCCGTCGAAGAGCAACGACAGGGCGAGCAGGGCGAGTCCCGCCGCACCGAGTGCGAGGAGAAGCGTCACGTCGTACCCCCTTGAGCTGTTCGGGCCCCCCGGCCCCGCTCGATCGCGCACCGGACGGCGAGAACCGGCCGGTGAACCGATCGGAGGGTCTCACGGGCCGGGGCCCACCGTCACTGCCGGGAACCGGCAGTCTTCGGACGATCTTGATGCCGGAAACTGCCCGTTCGCTGGGGTGGACGAGCCCGCCGCACGGTTGGTTCCGCGCCGGGGCGTCCACCCGGCCGCCGCCCCGTCCCCGTCGTGCGGTCAGCGCTTCACCAGTGCCACCAGGCTCAGCCCGAACATCAGCACACCGAGCGGGAGATGGACCGACGGCACGTGCGCGATGCCCAGCACGACCTGGACGGAGGCGAGGACGAGGAAGCCGGTCGCGTGCAGGACCGGCCGGGCAGGGCCGCCGCCCGGCTTCCACGCCAGCACCGCCGCGAGGACGTACAGCATCGACGCCCCGTACATCACGCGGGCGCCGGCGCTGTGCAGCGTCTCGCCGTAGGAAACGGTCAACAGCAGCCCGGCCGAGACCGCTTGGAGAAAGATGGTCAGGGTCTGGAGCGCTATCGCGATCCGCAGGAACGAGAAGCGGTGCTCTGCCGCCGCCTGGGTGGTCATGGCCACGGTCCCCCTTTTCCGCCCCGGAGGGCAGTCGGTCGATAAGGTCTCACCAGCCCGACGAGATGGGTCCGCGAAAGGTAAGGCGAGGGGGCGCCCGGGATGGGGACGGCGGGTACGAGCACCGGCGAAGTGGCCGGGGAACGGCGTCAACTGATCAACATCGCGTACCGGTTGCTCGGTTCACTGGTCGAGGCCGAGGACGCCGTGCAGGAGGCGTACACCCGCTGGTACGCGCTGCCGCGAGCCCGCCGGGACGAGATCGCCTCCCCCGGCGCCTGGCTGACCACCGTGACCGGCCGGGTCTGCCTGGACGTCCTCGGTTCGGCGCGGGCGCGGCGCGAACGGTACGTCGGCTCCTGGCTGCCCGAGCCGCTGCCCGACCGCACCGGACCCGGCCCCGCGGTCGGCGGCGACCCCGCCGACCTGATGGTCCTGGACGAGTCGGTGACCATGGCGTTCCTCGTCGTGCTGGAGTCGATGACCCCCGCCGAGCGGGTCGCGTTCGTGCTGCACGACGTGTTCCGCTACCCGTTCGCCGAGATCGCCGACGTCGTCGGCCGGACCCCGGCCGCCTGCAAGCAGCTCGCCGCCTCCGGCCGGCGGCGGCTGCGCACCGAGCGCCCGCCCGTCACGGCGGCCGGCCGGGACGACGTGGTGCGACAGGTCAAGCAGGCGTGGGAGGCCAGGAACATCGCGGCCCTCGTCGACCTCCTCGACCCCGCCGCCGTACTGACCGCCGACGGCGGCGGCCTGGTGAGCGCCGTGCTGCGCCCGGTCGAGGGCGGTGCGCGCATCGCCGCGTACATGGCCACCATCGCCGACCGGGCCCCCGGACTCGAACTCCTGGAGCGCCCGGTCAACGGAACGCCGGGCCTGGTGGCCCGGAGCGGCGGCATCGTCCTGACGGTGGCCTCCTTCGAGATCGCCGACGGCCGCATCACCCGCATGTGGGTGGTCCGCAACCCGGAGAAGCTGCGGCCGTGGCTGGACGACGTCTGAGACCCTGCCCGGGGCCCGTCAGACGGGGGCGATCTCGGCGAGCTGCGCGGCCAGGGTGTCGACGGACTGGAAGGTCGCGCCGATCAACGCCACGTGCTTCCACCGCAGTACACCGTCCGGCCCGATGAGGAACACCGAGCGGCGCACCCCGATCCCGGGCGCGGCCACCCCGTACTGCCGGGCCACCGCCCGGTCCTCGTCGACGAGCAGCGGCATCCGCAGCCCCCGGACCCGGGCGAAGTTCTCGTGACTGTCCACACCCTGTGGACTGATTCCCCAGACGTCCGCCCCGAGGCCCTCGAAGACCTCCAGGCCCGAGGAGTACGAGCAGAGCTGCCGGGTGCAGACGGCAGTGTTGTCACCGGGGTAGAAGGCCAGGATCAGGGCGCGCCCCGGCGCATCCGCCCGGACGTAGTCGCGCCGTACGAACTCGTCACCCACGAGCGCGCCACCGGAAAGAGTGAACTCCGGTGCGGGGGCGCCGATCTGAGGGCCTGATGCCATGATGTCTCCTTCGTTCGGGGAATGTTCCCGGCGAGGTGCCCGCCGTGAGGACGTTCCTACGAGAATGTGCCCAGGTGCTCCGCACGAGCATGCTCCTCGTAAGGGCGAACCGTTCCACGACCCAGGAGGTGCGCGTGGCCCCGCAGATGCCCTCGGCGGCGGTGCTCGTCCTGCACGGCGGCCGGGCCCAGGGAACCGGACCGCCCCCGCCCGGGCTGCTCAACCTGCCCGGCCTCCGGATGTGGCCGTTCATCCGGTCCCTCGTCCGGGCGACCGGTGAACACCGGACCGGGGGAGCGGTGGGCCCCGTACTCGTGCGCGGCGTGCGGTACGGCCACCGGGGATGGAACGGCGAGCGCGACGACGCCTTCCACGACGCGGTGCACGCCCTGGACCTGCTCCAGGACGAGGCCGGGAACCTGCCGGTGATCCTGCTCGGCCACTCCATGGGCGCCCGCGCAGCCCTGCGCGCCGGAGGCCACCCGCTGGTACGCGGGGTCGTCGGCCTCGCCCCCTGGTGCCCGCCCGGCGACCCGGTCACCCAGCTGTCCGGCCGTGACGTGGTCCTGCTGCACAGCACCCGCGACCGCGTCACCAGCCCGCAGGCGACCCAGTCCCTCGTCACCCGCGCCCGCCGCGCCGGAGCCCGTACCTGCCTGATCACCGTACGGAACAGCGACCACGCGATGATCCGCCGCGCCCCCGCCTGGCACCGCACCACGACCGAACTCGTCACCGGCCTGCTCGGGCTGACTCCGGTGCCCGCGCCGGTCGCGGCAGTGCTGCGGCTCCCCGCCGGCGCGGAGGCGACAGCGGGAACGCTGGACTTCGACGGGCTCCCCGCGCGCTGAGCGGCCGCGCCCCCGACACCCCGGATGCGCCCCTCCCCGGCGCGGCAGAGGATGGGGTTCCGGCAGGTCACGAGCGGGCGGGCCGACGACGGCGGCGACGGCGGGAGGTTCCGGTGCAGGGCAGATCCGACGAGGAACCGCCGCCGGTGCCCCCGGCCGGTCCGGAGGGTGCTGTACCCGGTGCCGACGCCCCCGTCCCCCCGGTCGACCTGGCGGCCGTCGCCGCCTTCGCCGACGGCTCCCCCGCCGGGATCGCCGCCTTCGACACCCGCCTGCGGTACGTCTACGTGAACCCGGCCCTGGAAGGGTTCAACGGCCTCCCCGCGGCCGCCCACCTCGGCCGCACGGTCCACGAGGTGCTGCCCCAGCTCGACGCGCGCGACCACGTCATGCGGATGGTCCTCCGCGACGGGAAGCCCCGCGTCTCCGTCACCCAGGGCCAGTCCTGGGGGATCTCCCGCCACGAGGAGCGCTACTGGCAGGCCGCGTACCACCGGCTGGAGCAGAACGGCGAGCCGGTCGGGGTCGTCGTGATCCTGCTGGAGATGAGCGAGGTCAAGAACGAGGAGCGGCAGCTCGAACGCGCCCGCAGGCACCTCACGCTCCTCGCCACCGCCGCCGTCAACATCGGCACCACACTCGACATGGACACCACCTGCCGGGAACTCGCCCGGTTCGTCGTTCCCTCCCTCGCCGACTTCGCGGCCGTGGAGGTCTTCCCGCCCGAGGTCGGGCAAACCGTCCGGCAGGCGCCGGCGGGAATTCTGCGGATGCGGCGCGCCGGGTACGCCGCCGCCCCCGAATTCGAGGCGGGGGCAGCACTCTTCACCCACGCGGGTGAGTACATCGACTTCGAGGAGGACGCGGTCGTCTCCCAGTGCCTGGCGACCGGCCGGCCCCTCGTCAGGGACCTGGGCGAGAGAAGCGAGTTCGGCCGCGCCGGCGCCTCCGCCGAGCTGATCGCCGCCTACCGGGCCTCCGGACTGCGCTACGCCCTCGTCGTGCCACTGGCCGCCCGGGGGGTGTCGGTCGGGGCGCTGAGCCTGGTCCGCTCGGAGAGCTCGCCGCCCTTCGACGACGAGGACGTGCTCGTCGCGGGCGAACTCGCCAACCGCGCCGCGACCGACCTCGACCACGCCCGCCGCTACGCCCGTGAGCACACCATCGCCCGCGAGCTCCAGGCGTCCCTGCTCTCCGAACCCCGCGGCGCCCACCCGCACGTGGAGGTCGCCACCCGCTACCTGCCCGCAGACCGGGGCGCGGTGGTCGGCGGCGACTGGTTCGACGTCGTACCGCTGCGCGACGGCCGTCACCTCAAGGCCATGGGCGACGTCATGGGGCACGGCGTCGAGGCGGCCGTCGCGATGAGCCACTACCGCTCGATGCTGCGGATGCTCGCCGGGGAGGACCTGCCCCCGCACCGCATCCTCGAACAGCTGGACGCGATGGTGCAGCGCTCCGGCGTGGACCGTGCCGCCACCTGCCTGCTCGCCGTGGTCGACCGCTACAACGGCTGGTGCGAGGTGGCGAGCGCGGGCCATCTGCCGCCCGTCTTCATCGACCCGGACGAACAGCGCTCCCGGGTGGTACCCGTGCGGCCCGGCCCGCCGCTCGGCATGGGCTTCGGCGGCTACCGCACCGAGGTGGTGCCCTGCCGCCCGGGAACGGTTCTCTTCATGTACACCGACGGTCTTGTGGAGCGCCGAGGCGAGGACATCGACGTCTCCGTGCGGCGGCTCGCCACCCTGACCATGCCGGAGAGCGGCGACCTGGAGGACCTGCTCGACGAGGTCCTGGACCGGTTCGGGGCGGGCGCGGACGACGACATCGCCGTGCTCGCCTCCCGCATCCGGGAGGACGTCGGCACCGACTACCTGATGGACGGCCCCCGCCCGCCCTCTGGACCCCGCCTGCTCCAGGGCGGCGGGGGCCCCGGGCTCTGATCACGGGCCCCGTTCAGCCCAGCTCCAGGCTGGTGAGCCCGTAGACCCCCGCCCGGTCGAACTCCGGCACCGGCCCCGCGTACATCCGGGCCGTCCCGAACGCCGGCCTCAGCCCCAGCTGCTCCGCGAGCCGCACCCCCACCGGGTTGATGTCGGGCACGTCCACCGCCACCGGCACCCCGGGCACGGTGGCCGCGAGGGCACCCAGCAGGGACGCCGCGATCTCCGGCGAACCCGCGTACAGCGGGCCGACCCGGGAGGCGGCCCGGCAGGCCCGCACCACTCCGAACCCCTCGACCGCGCCGTCCTCCTCCCGCACCACCGCGAGCGCCGTGCGGCGCGGCGCGGTGATCCACGCCGCGAGGAAGGCGTCACGCGGCGCCGGGAAGAACCGCCGGTCGTACGCTGCCAGCCGGTCGAACGGCACCGAGCGGGCATCCATCAGCCGCAGACCCGGCGGAAGCCGCGACCCGGCCGCCGGGAACCCCTCGTACCGCGCGTTGCTCCACTCCGTACGGAATCCGGACCTGCGGTAGTTGGCCTGCTGGTCGGGCACCCCGTCGAGCCCGATGGTGCGCCCGCTCAGACGTGCCGTACCGGCCCGCCAGGTGCGCAGCCCGTACCCCTGTCCGCGCAGGTGGGGGCGGGTGAGGTAGAAGCCGAGGAAGGCGTAGCCGGTGCCGTAGCGCACGACCGACACCGAGGTGACGGGCTCCCCGTCGAGCCGGCCGATGAGGAAGCCGCAGGGGTCCGCGGTGAAGAACGGGCCCTCGTCGGCGAGGCCCGGGTTCCAGCCCTCCTCGTCGGCCCAGGCGGCCAGGGTGGGCATGTCGTCGGCGCTCGCGGTGGTGATCTCGAAGGTGGACACGGACCAGTCGTACCCCGGGCGGGCGGGCGCACCGGGGCGGTTCCGCGGGATTCCGGCCCCGATGGGCCCGACGCGCCCCGGAAACTGCCCTAAGGAGTGGCGTGCGCGGACGGGTGTTTACGCCGCAGCTGGCGCACCACGATGGCGACCGCGGTGACCATCGGCAGCAGACCCGCGACGGAGTCGGCGGCGAGCAGCTTGTCGGCCCCGCCGGTGGTCCGGCGCACCCGCTTGACCGCGCGGACCACGGCGAGGCTGCCGGTACCGACCTTGATCAGCAGGCGCACCTTGGACGGACCCGAGGCGGCCGGCTCCCCGGACTTCCCGGACTCCTCGAAGCCGCCGGACTGCCCGTGCTTCCCGCTCGTGCCGTGTTTCCCGGACTTCAGGGCCTTGTGGGACCTCTTTCCGGACATCTCGCGTCCCTCCTGTGGCACCGGCCCGGACCCGTGCGCGCGGCCCGGACTCGTACCCGTTCCACGTAACCGGCCCTGCGGGCGGCCCGCAAACGCAGCCCTCCTCCCGCCCGCCGGGGCCCGCTCCCCGCGCGGTGACAGGTGGCCGCAGGGCTGCGGCGTGCGGTGATCCGCTGCACCGGGCGGCTCGCCAAGTCGCCCTGCGCGGGGCCGGGTTCGGGCCCGGAACATGACGTAGCCCTTCACGACGGGGGATGCGTGAAGGGCTACGTATGCATTATGGCCCCGCCCCGCCCCTGGCGACAACTGACCGGTAGGTCGGGTGACTTCGACCGGTCGGTCGGTCGTCCGGTGTGCCGGGTGGGAGTGGTGGGGCCCGCGGCGGGTGGTGGCGCGAGTAACCCCCTGTGGCCCAACGGATGCGTGCAGGGGGCATACGGGCGGCGGAGAAAGCTTCGCTCCACGAGACGGGAAAAACTGTCGCGGCTACGATAGAGCTGACTGATCTGGACACAAGTGTTCTGGGACCCGCAGGTGTCCCCGGGGAGCGGACAGGCCGCCTCCCGGGTCTCGCCCCAGGTGGTCCCGGAAGAGGTGCTATGCCCCCGGAAGCCACACAACACGTCGTCGACCGTCTGGACGACGACGACTACCCCGCGTACACGATGGGGAGGGCCGCCGAGATGATCGGCGCGACACCCGCCTTCCTGCGGGCGCTCGGAGACGCCCGGCTGATCACACCCCTGCGGTCCGAGGGCGGCCACCGCCGCTACTCCCGCTACCAGCTCCGCGTCGCGGCCCGTGCCCGGGAGCTGGTGGACAGCGGAACACCGGTCGAGGCGGCCTGCCGGATCGTGATCCTGGAGGACCAGCTCGAAGAGGCGCTCCGCCTCAACGAGGAGCTGCGCTCCGGCCGGGGTGGACGGCGCTCGGACGGGTCCGGCGGGCCGCAGGGCCCCGAGGAGGCCGGCCACTCCTGAATATCTGCCGCCGCCGAAGCAGATTTACGGGCAATGTGCGGTGAGAATTTATGCCGCCCCGGGCGGAACGTAATTACGTACCGCCCTCTTTCGCTTGCATCGTGCTACGGTTGTTGAAGTTGCAGTTGTGGTTCCCAAGAACTTCACGCGCTCTTGCCGGTCGTACATCGGTGGGTGCGGTTTTGTATTTCCGGTATTCATCCCGGACGGGGTAATCATCACGGCGACGTTGGATACGCACAGTGCGTGTCCGCGGGTTATGCCCCCAAGGAGACTGACATGGCTACTGGAACCGTGAAGTGGTTCAACTCGGAAAAGGGCTTCGGCTTCATCGAGCAGGACGGTGGCGGCGCTGACGTCTTCGCCCACTACTCGAACATCGCCGCCCAGGGCTTCCGTGAGCTGCAGGAGGGCCAGAAGGTGAACTTCGACATCACCCAGGGCCAGAAGGGCCCGCAGGCCGAGAACATCACTCCTGCCTGATCTCGCGCAGACGTTCCACGCAGCTGGGGCCCGCACCTTGGGGTGCGGGCCCCGGCTCGTTGGCGTTTCCGGCCGTGCGGGATGATGTCCCCAGGGGTCGGATTCCTTATTCGCCTGTTCATCCGGCGTTTCTTGTTCTTCGACAGGAGTTCCGCTCCCGGTTCTCCTGTTTTCCGTATTTGTCCCGTTCATCGGCTCGTTCTTGCGATTCTGGGCGCCCTTTCGGTCGTCGCTCTTCACAGAGAATCCCTCGATACGTGCCCATCGAGGAAAGGTTCTGCATGAACCGCGATCGCACGCCCCGCTCGAACGACAGGTTTTCCCGCACCCGATCCGGTGGTTCCTCCTCCGGCGGCTCCGGTTTCGGAGGCGGCCCGAGGTATTCCGGCGGGGGCCGTCCCGGCGGCTCCGGCGGCGGACCGCGCCGCTCCGGCGGCCAGGGCAGCCGCAGGCCCGCGGGCAGGAGCGAGTTCGCGCTGCCCGTCACGATCAACCCGGGCCTCCCGGCGGTCGAGACCTTCGACGCGATGGAGCTGCCCGCACCTCTGAAGGCGACTCTCGTCGCCGAGGGCGTGACCGTGCCGTTCCCGATCCAGGCGGCCACCCTCCCGAACTCGCTCGCCGGACGCGACGTCCTCGGCCGCGGCCGCACCGGTTCCGGCAAGACGCTGGCCTTCGGCCTCGCCCTGCTGGCCCGTACGGAAGGCCGCCGCGCGGACGCCCGCCGGCCGCTCGCCCTGGTCCTCGTCCCCACCCGTGAGCTGGCGCAGCAGGTGACCGACGCGCTCACCCCGTACGCCCGGTCGCTGAAGCTGCGGCTCGCCACCGTCGTCGGCGGCATGTCGATCGGCCGGCAGGCCAGCGCGCTGCGCGGCGGTGCCGAGGTCGTCGTCGCCACGCCGGGACGGCTCAAGGACCTCATCGAGCGCGGCGACTGCAAGCTGGACCGGGTCACCATCACGGTGCTCGACGAGGCCGACCAGATGGCCGACATGGGCTTCATGCCGCAGGTCACCGAGCTGCTCGACCAGGTGAACCCGGAGGGGCAGCGGATGCTCTTCTCGGCCACCCTCGACAAGAACGTCGACCTGCTGGTGCGGCGCTACCTGCACGACCCGGTCGTGCACTCCGTCGACCCGGCCGCCGGTGCCGTCACCACGATGGAGCACCACGTGCTCTACGTGCAGGGCGCCGACAAGTACGCCACCACCACGGAGATCGCCGCCCGCGAAGGCCGCGTGATCATGTTCCTGGACACCAAGCACGCCGTGGACCGGCTCACCGACCACCTGCTGGCCAGCGGGGTACGGGCCGCCGCGCTGCACGGCGGCAAGTCGCAGCCGCAGCGCACCCGCACCCTGGAGCGCTTCAAGACCGGTCACGTCACCGTGCTGGTCGCCACGAACGTCGCGGCGCGCGGCATCCACGTCGACAACCTCGACCTCGTGGTGAACGTCGACCCGCCGAGCGACCACAAGGACTACCTGCACCGCGGCGGTCGTACCGCGCGCGCCGGCGAGTCCGGCAGCGTCGTCACCCTGGTGCTGCCCAACCAGCGCCGCGAGATGACCCGCCTGATGCAGGACGCGGGCATCACCCCGCAGATCGCCCAGGTCCGGTCCGGCGAGGCCGAGCTGAGCCGGATCACCGGCGCCCGGACCCCGTCCGGCGTCCCGGTCGTCATCACCAGCCCGCCGTCCGAGCGGCCGAAGTCCTCCGGCAAGTCCCGCGGCGGTGCCTTCATGGGCCGCGGCCGGGGTCCGGGCGCCGGTGCCCGCTCCGGCGGCGGCGCGGGCCGGGGCCGCCGCACCGACCTGCCGACGCCCGAGGCACGCGCCGCCGCCGCGGTGCGCCGCGCCAACCGCGCCGCGTAACGGCTCCTCCGTACGGCAGCGCCCCCGTCCCCGGTCCTTCGCGACCGGTGGGCGGGGGCGCTGCCGTACGTACCGCCGTCAGGTCCTCCGTCCGGCGGGGGCCGTGGCCGTGCCCTCCGCGTCCAGGTGCGGCAGCAGGCGGTCCAGCCACCGCGGGGTCCACCAGGCGGCGCGGCCCAGCAGCGTCATCACGGCGGGCACCAGCAGCAGCCGAACCACGGTCGCGTCGATGAGCACGCTGGCGGCGAGGCCCAGGCCCAGCATCTTCACCACGATGTTGTCGCTGATCAGGAACGCCGCGAAGACGCTCACCATGATCAGCGCCGCGCAGGTGATGACCCGGGCGGTGATCTCCAGCGCGTGCGCCACGCTGCCCCGGGGGTCCCCGGTGCGCAGCCAGGCCTCGTGGATGCGGGAGAGCAGGAAGATCTCGTAGTCCATGCTCAGCCCGAAGACGATCGCGAACATCATCATCGGGACGTAGCTCTCGATCGGCACGTCCCCCGACACCCCGAGCGCCGGACCGCCCCAGCCCCACTGGAAGACGGCGACCACCACCCCGTACGAGGCGGCGATCGAGAGCACGTTGAGCACCGCCGCCTTCACCGCGACGAGCAGCCCCCGGAAGACGACCAGGATCACCAGGAACGCCAGCCCGACGACGACCAGGATGATCAGCGGCAGGCGGCCGGCGACGATGTCCAGGAAGTCCACCTGGGCCGCGGTGGTGCCGGTGACGTAGGTCCGCGCCTTGTAGCCCGCCACGGCCTTCGGCAGCACGGTGCCGGTCAGGTCGTTGGTCAGGGCGGTGGTCCGCTCGTCCTGCGGGGCGGCGACGGAGTACGCGGTCGCGGTCAGCACGTCCCCGTCCGAGGTGGCGGTGAGCTGCGTGACCGTCGCGGCGTCGGTCACCCCGGTGAGGGTCTTCTGCGCCTGCGAGGAGAGCGCCGCCCGGTCCGCCTGCGGCACGTCGCTCTGGTCGATCACCAGGGTCAGCGGGCCGTTGGAGCCGGGGCCGAAGGCGGACGACATCAGGTCGTACGCCCGCCGGTCGGTGAACGACTCCGGGTCGGCGCCGTCGCCGATGTGCCCCAACTGGATGAAGAACAGCGGGAAGGCGAGCACCGCCAGCACCACCACCCCGCCCACCAGGAACCACCACGGCCGCCGCTCCACCCGCTCCGCGTACCGGTGCCAGCCCCCGTGCGCACTCCCGCCCGGCGCCGCGTCCGTCTCCGCGATCGGCCTGCGCACCCGGATCCTGTCGATGTGCCGGCCGATCAGCCCGAGCAGGGCGGGTACGAGGGTCAGCGCGCCGATCACCGCGGTGACCACGGTGACAGCCGCCGCGAGACCCAGCTTCCCGATGAAGCCGATGCCGGACACCCAGAGCCCGGAGAGCGCGATGATCACCGTGCACCCGGAGAGCAGCACCGCCCGACCGCTGGTCGCGGCGGCGTTCCCGGCGGCGGTGGCCGGATCCTGGCCGTCCATGAGGTTCTGCCGGTGCCGGGTCACCAGGAAGAGCGCGTAGTCGATGCCGACCCCGATGCCGATCATCGTGGCGAGCGTCGGGGAGACGGTGGCGAACGTCCACACGGAGGCCAGCAGCCCCAGCAGCGCCAGCCCGCACACCGCGCAGAACAACGCCGTGACCAGCGGAAGAAGCGCGGCGAGCAGGCTGCCGAAGCCGATCAGGAGGACGAGGATCGCCACGCCGAACCCGATCGCCTCGCTGGTGCGGTCGTCGGCCTCGGGCCGGGCCAGCTCGCCGAGCGGACCTCCGTACTCCACCTGCGCCCCGGCCGAGCGCAGCGGCCGCACCGCCTGGTCCACCCCGTCCAGGTAGTCCGGACCGAGCGTCGAGGGCTGCACGCTGAAACGGACCGTGATGTACGCCGTCCTCCCGTCCGTGGAGAGCGGCCCCGTGTCCGGGGTCCCGGTGGGCGGCGGGGTCGGCTGGGTACCGGGCGGCGGCAACGGGTTCTGCACGGAGAGCACGTCCGGCAGCTTCTGGAGACTGCCGACCGCCGAGGAGACCTGGTCGGAGAGGTCCGTGAGGGGCTTGTCCGCGTCGTGCAGGACGATCTGGCTGCTGTACCCGCCGGCCGACGGCGCGTGCGCCTGGAGGACGTCCAGCCCGTTCTGGGACTGCGTACCGGGGAGCGAGAAGTCGTCGGAGTAGTCGCCGCCGTACGCGTGGACGAGCGCCTGGAGACCCGCCAGCGCCACCACCCACGCCACCAGCACCACCACGAAGTGCCGGGCGCACCACGCGCCGAGGCGGCGCAGCCCGCCGGTGGGACGCCGCGCCCCGCTCTCGCGGCGCGGGGGCGGGACGGACTTCGCGGCCGGTGACGACGGCATGGGACCTCCCGATGGCCTCCTCGACGGCGCGCCATGGCTCCACGGCGCTTCATGGCGCTCCTGGGCTCCCACGGCGCTCCATGGCGCTTCATTCAAAGCGTGTCCGGACAGGGCGGCACGCGGGGGCGGGGGGAACGGGTGACGGCGGTGACGGGGGCCGGTCGGGGGCGCGGGGTGAGGAGACCACGCGGGGGCTGCCCCCACCCCGGGCCTCCCGGCTGCCGGATGGGTGCGCGGCGATCCACCAACCACCCTTCTGCCATGGCTGCTTACCGGAACAACGCCCTGCCGTCCGCGCTCTTCGCCACCGCCGTCGCGGCGACCCTGACCTGCGCCGTCACCCCGGTGGCCCAGGCCGCCGCCCGGCCCGCGCGCACCGCCGCTCCCGCCCCCGCCCTGGAGTGGCGGCCCTGCACCGGCGGGCTCGCCGGACAGGAGTGCGCGGACCTCCCCGTACCGCTGGACTACGCCCGCCCGGGCGGCCCCGCCCTCACCCTGGCCGTCTCCCGGCTGCGCTCCGACCGGCCCGGTGCCCGGCGCGGCACGCTCGTGGTGATCCCCGGCGGGCCCGGCAGCTCGGGCGTCCAGCGGATGACGCAGAAGGGCGCGGCGCTGCGGGAGTCGACGGAGGGCCGCTACGACCTGGTCTCCCTCGACCCGCGCGGGGTCGGCGGCTCCACGAAGGCCGGCTGTGGGCTCGCCGAGGAGGACCGCATGCTCACCGCCCTGCGGTCCTGGCCCGCCGCCGACGGCTCGATCGACGAGAACCTCGCCCGGTCCCGGCGTACCGCCGAGGCCTGCGCGCGCAACGGCGGCGCGGTGCTCCGCAGCTTCACCAGCGCCAACCAGGTCCGCGACCTCGACCGGTTCCGGCAGGCCCTCGGCGTACGGAAGGTCTCGGCGTGGGGCGTCTCGTACGGGACCTACATCGGGGCCCAGTACGCGCAGGCCTACCCCGGGCGGGTCGACCGGCTGGTGCTCGACAGCAGCGGCGACCCCGACCCGGCACGCGTCGAACGCGGCTGGCTGGCGAACATGGCGCGCGGCGCCGACGACCGCTTCCCCGACTTCGCCGCCTGGGCCTCCGACCCGGCCCGCGAGGCGGACGGGCTGCGGCTCGCCGAACACCCCGAGGACGTCGGACCGCTGCTCCTGGACCTCGCCGCCCGCCTCGACCGGTCCCCCCGGGAGTCCGGCGTCCCGGGAGCCCCGCTCACCGGGAACGGTCTGCGCCAGGAGCTCCAGAACGCCCTGTACTCCGACAGCTCCTTCGCCGGGTTCGCCGCGCTGGTGCGGTCCGTGCGGGACCCGCGGGCCGTGCCCGTACTGCCGCCGGAGCTCGTCCACCCGCTGCCGGACCAGGACGCGGCGCTGATGGTCGCGGTGATCTGCAACGACGTACGGTGGCCCGCCGGCATCGACGCGTACCGCGAGGAGGTCGCCGCCGACCGGGAGCGGTACCCGCTGACCGCCGGGATGCCCGCCAACATCACGCCCTGCTCGTTCTGGCAGAACCAGCCGGTGAGCAAGCCGGCCGAGCTCACCGGCGACGGGCCCTCGGACATCCTGATGATCCAGAGCCTCCGCGACCCCGCCACCCCGTACAGCGGCGCCCTGAAGATGCGCGCGGCACTCGGTGCGCAGGCCCGCCTGGTCACCGTCGAGCACGGCGGCCACGGGATGTACCTCGGCAACGGCAACACCTGCGGCGACCGGACCGTGAGCACCTTCCTCACCACGGGACGGCGCCCGGCGCGGGACGCGTACTGCGCGGACTGAGCGCCTGGGCGTGTTTTGAAAGTAGCGCCGTCCCCCCCGACAGGCGGGACTTTCAACCACGGGCTTGCGGGGCTCCTGCGGGCGGGTACGGACATACCGGGGCGTGTCCGTCCCCCGCCCGGGCGGCGGGCTCTTGCAGGATGCGAACGGTGGACAACCCCGGCACCCTCATCCTGATCATGGCCATGGCCGCCCTGGCGCCGCTGCTCGCCGCCTCCGTCTCGCGGCTGCTCTCCGTACCCGTGGTGATCTTCGAGATCCTGCTGGGCATCCTGATCGGCCCGGACGTCCTCGACTGGGCCCACCACGACCAGGTGATCGACGCCCTCTCCGACCTGGGCCTCTCGATGCTGATCTTCCTGGCCGGGTACGAGATCCGGTTCGCGGACGTCGGCGGCCCGGTGCTGCGGCGGGCGGGCGGCGCCTGGGTGATCTCGCTCGTCCTCGGGCTCGGCATCTCCCTGGCGATCAACGGCGGCGACCTCGCCCGCAGCCTGGTCATCGGCACCGCCCTCACCAGCACCGCACTCGGCGCCGTACTGCCGATCCTGCGCGACTCGGGGCGGCTGGAAGGCCGGTTCGGGACGGTCGTCACCGGGTTCTGCGCGGTCGGCGAGTTCGGCCCGATCATCGCGATGGCCCTGCTGTTCAGCGGGCGAAGCCCCGGAGCGGCGAGCGTGGTGCTGGCCGTGTTCGCGGTGCTGACGGCCGGCGCCGTCTGGTGGGCGTCCCGGCCCCGGCCGGCCTGGTTCGGCCGCCTCGTCGCCGGAACCCTGCACAGCAGCGCCCAGTTCGCGGTGCGCTACGTGATGCTGCTGCTCGCCGCGATGCTCGGCCTCTCCGAACTCTTCGGCCTGGACACCCTCCTCGGAGCCTTCGCCGCAGGCATGCTGACCCGGCTCATCCTCACGGGCTCGGTGCCCGGGAGCAGCGGGACGATCCTCTCCAAGGTCGAAGCCATCGGCTTCGGATTCCTCGTGCCGTTCTTCTACGTCGTCACCGGCATCGACTTCGACCTGCGGGCCCTCCTCGACGGCGGACGCCCCCTGGCACTCCTCCCCGCCTTCCTGCTCCTCTTCCTGCTGGTGCGCGGCGGCCCCGTCTTCGCGCTCGCCCCGCCCGACCTCTCCTCGCGCCCGGAGCGCGGTGCGCTCGCCCTGTACGCGGCCACCTGCCTGCCGCTCGTCGTCGCGATCACCACGATCGGCCTCGACGAGAAGGTGATCGGTACGGGCGAGGGCGCGGCGCTGGTCGGCGCGGCCATGGTCTCCGTCCTGGTGTTCCCGCTGCTCGCGCCGTGGCTGCTGGAGCGGAAGGAGGGCCCGGACGCGGGGGCCGGGGGAGCCCGGGCGGAGCGGGGCGGGGAGGCCTGGTGAGGCGGGCGCGGGGCGGGGCCCGCAGGCCTCGTCCGACCCATGTCCCGCACAACCCCGCAGGTCACCGGGGTCGGGCGGGATCCGGTCCGCGACTTCACCCGGTTGCCCCGCTCTCCTGCGAACTCCGGCGCGGCGACGCAGGGTGGACCCATGTGGTCCCGCCGATTGGCCGCAGGAGCCGTACTCCTGACGCTGGCCTTCCTGATACTCCGGGACGGCCCGGCCGTGCATGCTCCCTCCTCGGAGCGCGCCGCCGCCGTCGCCCCGGAGCGGATACGGGTGCCCGCCGAACCCCGGATCGTCAGCCGCGCCGCCTGGCACGCCGACGAAACGATCGTGAAGGAGAAGGCGCAGTACACCGGGGCCGCCCGGGCCGTCTTCATCCACCACACGAACAACGGCAACCGGTACGACTGCGACGACGCCCCCGAGATGCTGCGGGCCGTCCAGTCCGACCACGTCAACGACGAGGGCTGGGACGACATCGGCTACAACTTCGTCGTCGACCGCTGCGGCACCATCTACGAAGGGCGCGCCGGCGGAGTCACCCGCTCGGTGCGCGGCGCCCACACCAAGGGCTTCAACGCCGACACCGTGGGGATAGCCGCCCTCGGCACCTTCACCGACCCGAACACCCCCGTACCGCAGCCCATGCTGGACGCCATCGAGCGCATCGCCGCCTGGAAACTGCGCCCCGGCACCGACCCGCAAGGCATGGTCACGCTGGTCTCCACCAACAGCGAGAGCCTCTACCCCAAGGGCAACTCCGCCGACCTGAACGTCATTTCGGGCCACCGCGACAGCTACGGCACCGACTGTCCCGGTGACGCGCTGTACGCCAAACTCCCCGAGATCCGCGAGAAGACAGCCGCCCTCCGCAAGGCCGCCAGCGGCAGCGCGGACCTCCTCCCGGCGAAGGCCCGGGCGACGGGGAAGCGGACAGCGGGGCAGTGAGGGGCACGTGCCGCTCCTTTCAGCTTCGCGCCCGCTCCTCCGCGCCGCGCTCGACGCACAGCTCGTTGCCCTCCGGGTCGTGCAAGGTCACCCACCCGGCACCGCCCGGCTTCCGGTGGTCCTCGTACAGCGTGGCCCCGAGACCGACCAACCGGGCCACCTCCTCGTCCCGGGTACGGTCCTGCGGCTGGAGGTCGAGGTGCAGCCGGTTCTTGACCGACTTCTGGTCCTCGACCGCGATGAACAGCAACGCGTGCGCGCCCGCCGTGACCGACGCCTCGGGGTCCCCCGGAAAGTCGTCCCCGGCGAGCTCGCCGCCCAGGACGGCGGCCCAGAAACTCGCGAGCGTGTGCGGATCGGCGCAGTCGACGGTGATGTGGCGAATCGCAGAAGTCATGGGACCAGCCGATCACGGCAGGGGGCCGGTGCGCAGGGATTTGTTACGTGCGGGTATGGTGCGGCCGGCCGCTCAGCGTGCCACGAACTGCGTGAGAATCGCCTGCACTTCGTAGATGTCGACGCCCTTCGTGAAGGTCTTCTGGATCGGCACCGGCATCCCCGAGATCCAGATCTTCAACTCCGCGTCCAGATCGAACGGTCCGGCCGTCTCCACCGAGAAGTGCGTGATGCTGCGGTACGGGACGGAGTGGTACTCCACCTTCTTCCCCGTGATCCCCTGCTTGTCGACCAGCAGCAGCCGGCGGTCGGTGAACAGGATGGTGTCCCTGATCAGCAGAAACGCCGCCTGGATCTGTTCACCGGGGCCCATGAGGCGGGCGTAGTCCTGCTGGGCGGTGGCGGGGTCGACGGTGTGGGCGTTGCCGAAGAAGGCCATGGGGTCCCTCGGGGTGGTGGTGTGGTGTTGGTGGGTGCGGCGGTGGCGCGCGGCGTGGTGCCGGTGGTGGGCGGTGCGCCGGGTGGGCGGGCGGAACGGGTGCGGCGGTCGTTCCTATGGTTGCCCGGATCGGGTGGGGGATCCCCGGACGGCGTGCGTCCGTTCGCGGACTGAGCCGTTCCGCAGCCGCCCGCCGCCCGCCGCCCGCCGCCCGCCGCCCGCCGCCCGCCGCCCGCCGTGCCGCCCCTTGCCGGGCTCAGATGCGGTGGACCGTGTGGAGCTTCGTCGCGTAGGTGCCGGTGCCGTCGAGGAGGGAGGCGCCGCCCAGGTCGGACATGGTGGGGCCGTTGGCGGTCTTGCGGCTGGAGAGGAAGCGGCGCTTGCCCGTGGTGTCCGTACCGAGGTGAATGCCGACGTGGTCGACGGTGGCGGTCACCGTGTCGTCGCCGGAGTCGGCGTTGAACAGGAGCAGGTCGCCGGGCTGGAGTTGCTGGGCGGCGGGCGGGTTCGTGCCGTCGGTCCGGTCGATCCGGGCTCCGGGGGTGTTGTCGGCCATGTGGCGGGACTGGCGCGGGATGCGGGTCCCGGAGGTGTCCTGGCCCGCGGCGAGCGGGATGCCCAGGTGGTAGCCGTAGACCATGCGTACGTACCCGGAGCAGTCGAGGTTGCCGGCCTGCTCGGTGGAAGGGCCGGTACGGGTGCCGTCGGGGAAGGTCCAGCCGGTGCCCATGTACTCGTGGAAGTCCGCGCCCTCGTAGCGGTAGCCCTGCGGGTCCAGGTAGCCGTAGCCGGCCTCGCCCATGACCTGCTTGCCCGTCGCCGGGGTGGTGGCCGTGGTCACGGCGGGGGCTCCCGGGAGGAAGGCGGCCGCGTGGGCCAGGACGTCGGGGGCGGGGGAGCCCGCCCACACGCGGACGGTCTGCTCCAGGGCGGGGGTCCAGGTGCCGTCGAAGGGTTCGGGGAGGACGCGTACCCAGGTGTCGTGGGTGACGGTCGGCGGCTGCTGCCAGGTCGCGGCGTCGATCTGGAAGCGGCTCACCGACAGGGTGACGGGGAGGTTGGTGCAGCCCTGGTTGGCCAGGGCACGCAGGCCCACCCGGCCCTTGGGGAAGGTGGTGTCCGTGATGTCCGCCGCCCAGGCGGTGGGCTCGGTGGTGGCCGTTCGCCAAGCCCTGGCCCGGATGCGGGTGCCCTCGCGGAGGACTCGTATCGTCCAGTCGGTGCCGGCCGGGACGCCGGTGGCGAGGGTGGTGGCGGTGGCCAGCTGGGTGACCGTGTCCGCGACCTCCTTCTCCACGCGCAGTTCGACGGTGCCCGTGGTCAGGAAGGACAGCCTGGCGCGGTAGTTGTTGTGGGTGTCCTGGTAGCCGAAGGACAGGGCGTACGAACAGGCCTGGCCGGTGGGCACCTTGTCGAAGCGGGCGGTCGCGCGGACGTCGACGTCGGTGATCGCGTCGTCCCGCAGGGTGGCGTGGCGGCTCGCGTAGTCGGTGGTGAGCGCGAGGGTGGCGCTCCCCGGTACCACGGCGTAGTCGGTGTCGACGGGCCCCAGCGTGGACCAACTGCCCCCGGCGGGCGAGGTTCCCCAGTACGCGCGGTCCGCGACCGGCAGCGCCGGGTCGGGGAGGGTGCGCCGGAAGTCGTCCACGAAGGGCCGCTTGTTCTCGGTGAAGGTGCGCTCGGGGCCGGTGAGGACGGCGGTGCGCGCGCCCCTGGTCAGGACGGCGACCCGGCGTGAGCCGCAGGTGACTTCCAGGCGCTCGGGGGTGCCCGGCAGCACGCTCGTGGTGAAGGTGCCGAGGGAGACGGCGGTGAACCAGGCGGGATCGAGCGTGCCGAGGGTGACGGAGGACCGGGGGGAGGTGAGGGACGCGGACACCCCGGTCACGGCCGACAGGGCCTCGGCGGGCGTGGCGGCCTCGGGTGTCGACGTTCCGGGCGAGGCGATGGCAGCCGTCGTGCCGAGAGGCACGGAGGCGGCTGCACCGGCGAAGGCCGCAAGCATGGTGCGGCGGGACGTGGGTGGCATGCGGCCATGATCGTATGAGGAAACGGTTCGGGGAACGGGCGGCGCCGGAAACGTCCTCCCGAGGGCACCCCGTTTCCCGGAGGCACCCCCCGTGGGTGGCTGGTACGGCCTGGGCCGCGGTCTACCGCGCCCGGGCCTCCCGTGAGCCGCTGTTGCGGGCGTAGTGGTGGGCGGCGGCGACCGAGGCCATGAGTTCGGCGTCCAGGAGGGACGGGTCGGCCAGCCGGGTCGGGGCCGCGTAGGAGGCGAAGAGGGCCTTGGTCACGCGGAGGGCCGACTCGGGGCGGCGGACGATCGGCTTGGTCCACTCGGCGACGGCCCGGTCGAGTTCGGCCTCGGGCACGACCTTCTGGAGGACCGAGAGTTCGTACGCCTCCTGGGCGTCGAAGACGCGGCCGGTGAGGATCAGCTCCCGGGCGCGGGCGGCACCGATCTCGTTGATCAGACGGGGGAGCACGCCGCCCCAGGCGGTAGGCAGGCCGAGGGCGAGTTCCGGGAGGCGGAAGGTGGTGGTGTCCGCACCGACGCGCAGGTCGCAGGCGAGGGCGAGCGCGAGGCCGGCACCGATGACCTTGCCCTGAACGCGGGCGACGGTGACGGCCGGGCAGCCGGTGAGGGCCTCGCAGACGCGGCGGGCCTTGTCGCCGGCGATCCGGATGCCGCTCCCGGTGGGGTCCTCGTCGAGCCAGTCCGCGAACTCGTTGCGGTCGCCTCCGAGGCTGAAGTCGGGTCCGGCGCCGCTCAGGACGAGGACGCGTACCTCCGGGTCCGGTACGGCGAGGACGGTCAGCAGGTCGTCGAGCATCGCCTCGGTGACCGTGTTGCCCTCGGCGGCGCGGTCCAGCTCGACGCGGAGTACGGGGCCTTCGCGCAGCGTGCGTACGGTGCCGGTACGGCGGCCGTAGGGCGAGAGGAATTCGGAGAGCGGGAGTTTCATGTCGTCACATTCGATTCGTCACGCCGAGGGAGGTCACGCGTCGGAAGACCATCCGTGAGGCGTACGTGGCGGGGGTGGAAACCCGGATGTCCGGGAAGCGGTCGAGGAGTTGGACGAGGAGAGAGCGCGCCTCCAGGCGGGCGAGGGCCGCGCCGAGGCAGTAGTGGACGCCGCCGCCGAAGGTGAGGTGGTTGCCGCGGCGCCCGATGTCGAAGGTGAGCGGGTCCTCGTTGCGGCGCGGATCGTGATTGGCCGCCCCGTACATGACATGCACCATGGCGTCCTTGGGGATGGTGACGCCCGCCAGCTCGGTGTCCTCGGCGGCGACCCGGGTGTTGATGGCGATCGGCGGGTCGTAGCGGAGGACCTCCTCCAGCGCGTCGTCGACCAGCTCCGGGTGGGCGCGCAGCGTCGCCCAGCGCCCGGGGTCGCCGGCCAGCAGGGACACGACGGAGGAGAGCAGGGTGGCGGTGGTCTCCAGGGAGGCGATGGTGACGAACATGGTGAGCCGGTAGAGGATCTCGTCAGCCGTCTCCCGGTCCGGTTCCAGCGCGTCCCAGGTGTGGATCCAGCCGGTGAGGACATCGTGGCGGGGGCGGTCGCGGCGCTCCTGGACCAGCTGGGTGAAGTACTTCCGCAGGTGCGCGGTGGCATCGGCGGAGACGGCCAGCTCGCTGCGGTTCGGCAGCAACTCCTGGGCGTGCACCTGGTTGTGGGTGATCTCCAGGATGTGGTCGTGGTCCTCGGTGGGGATGCCGAGCCAGCCGCCGATGGTGGATATGGGGAGCCGGTCGCTCACCAGGGAGACGAAGTCGGCTTCGCCGCCGCCTTCGAGCGCCCCGGCCAGGCCGTCGAGCAGCCCCCGGACGTGCTCCTCGACCTGCGGGGTGAGCCGGTCGATCGTCGACCGGTCGAAGAGGTTGCCGAGACTGCGCCGTTGGCAGGTGTGTTCCGGGGCGTTGAGGCGCGCGAGTGTCTTGGTCATCTCCTGGGTGGCGACGGCGTCCCAGCGCCCGGCGTCCTCCTGGCGTTCCTGCCACGCGAAGTCGGGCGCCAGCCAGCCGCGTCCCCGGAGCACCTGGTTCGCGGAGTCGAAGCCGGTGACGAAGTACCCGCCCCAGGGGGCGGGGACGACGTCACCCATGGCCCGCAGTTCGGCGAGCAGGGAGAAGGGATTGGCCTGCCCGTCCGGTGATCTGAGTGCGCGCAGAAGGGTGACAAGGGCCCGGCGGTCGACGACGGGCTTGGTTATGCCACTTTTCGCACTCACGGAGAGTTCCTTGTCCTGGGCAGCCGGTTACCGCCCAGAACCTACCCGCGGGCATGTCCCGCTCATGCGCCGATCTTTGTTGGCCATGTCACAGGTATATGCCTCAGGAATGGTCAATTCATACGCGGAAGACGTCGAGGAAGGAGCTCCACCAACCCTTGTTCTTCTTCGGCGTGTCGGCCGCGTGGTGACGGGGCGTCACCTGCGACGGCTCGGCGGAGACCCTTGCGGATGCGATGGTCTGATGGTGCGTCACTCCGTGACGGGCTGCCGTCGGGGTGAAGACCACCGGCAGGGAGGCCAGCGCGCGGTGGAACGGCCCCGGCCGCCACTCGACGGCCGACGGGTGCACCGCGAGAGCGATGTCCGGCACGGAGTTGAGCACCTTCTCGATGGCGGTGAGGGCGATCAACTGGGCCGGGGACTTCGCCGGGCACACGTGCGGTCCGGCGCCCCAGGCGAGGTGGGCGCCCTTCGCCATGGTCTCGCGGGCGGCGTTGAGGTCCGGGTCGCTGTTGGCGGCGGCGAAGCTGATCAGTACGGGCGTACCCGCCTTCAGGATCAAGCCGTTGAGGTCGACGTCCTGAACGGGGAAGTGCGTCGCGTAGTTGGCGATCGGCGGGTTGTTCCAGAGCACCCCGTCGATGGCGTCCTCCACCAGGAGCCCGCCGCCGCGGTGGCCGCCCCCGTCCGCATCGCCCGACAGCATGGCGAGCAGCGCGTTGGCGATCAGGTTGCGCTCCGGCTCGACACCCGCGCCCATCAGCACGACGAGCTGGTCCTTGAGTTCCTCGTCGCTGAGCCCGGCCGGGTGCTGGATGAGCCAGGAGGTGATGTCCTCGCCCGGCTGCCGCCGCTTGAGGGCGACGAGCTCCATCAGGCACTCCGTCAGACGGGTGTTGGCGCGCAGCACGTCCTCGCCGTCGAAGATGGCGGACATGTCACGGGTCAGCCGGTCACCGATGTCGCCGGGGCAGCCGAAGAGCTGGTTGAAGAGCAGCAGCGGCAGCAGCTTCGCGTAGTCGCCGAGGAGGTCGGCACTGCCCCGCTCGATGAACTGGTCGATCAGGTAGTCACCGATGCGCTCGACGTCCCGCCGCAGCCGGCTGGGGTTCAGCCGGGCGAGGCTCTCGGTGACGGCCTTGCGCAGTCGCAGGTGCTCGGTGCCGTCCGTGAAGAGGCAGTTGGGCCGGTACGCCATCATCGGCAGCACCGGGCTGTCGAGCGGGACCTGCCCCTCGCGCAGCGCGGTCCACCGCCGGGAGTCCCGCGCGAAGAGCGACGGGTTCTGGAGGACCCGGAGCGCCGCCTCGTGCTGGACCACCAGGGTGGCCTCCACGCCGGGGGCCAGCTCGATCGGTGCCGCGGCTCCGTGGGCGCGCAGCGCCTCGTACACGCGATGCGGATCGGCCGCGAACTCAGGGCCGTAGAGCGACGTCTGTCGCTCCTGGTGCATCGGGCACCCGGAGGGGGCGCCGTGCGGGTTGGCTCCCGGCGACGGGTCCATGTCTCTTCCTCGGTGTGAAGGCGGGCCGGAACCGGCCCGTGGGGGTGGGGCTCTCAGGGGGTCAGGCGACGCGGGCGAGCAGGTGCTGCACCAGCGTGATCAGGGCCTGCGCGGACGACTTCTGGTCACGCGCGTCGCAGTGGATCACCGGAGTGTCCGGCAGCAGGTCGAGCGCCTCGCGGAGCTCGTCCTCGCTGTGCTGCGACGCGGGGTCGAAGCTGTTCACGGCGACCGCGTACTCCAGGCCGTACCGCTCGACGAGGTCGATCACCGGGAAGGTGTCGGCAAGCCGGCCCGGGTCGATCAGCAGCAGAGCGCCGAGCGACCCGCGCGCCATGTCCTCCCAGAGCTGCACGAACCGCTGCTGGCCCGGGGTGCCGAACAGGTACAGCACCAGTTCGTCGCTGAGCGTCAGACGGCCGAAGTCCAGCGCGACCGTCGTCGTCTCCTTGCCGGGCGCGCTCCGCAGGTCGTCCAGGTGGGCGGCGGCCTGCGTCATCCGCTCCTCGGTGCGCAGCGGAGTGATCTCGGACAGCGTGCCGATGAGCGTGGTCTTGCCCACGGCGAAATGTCCGACGACGAGGATCTTCGCCGCGCGCTGGACCGCATCCGGCACATAGATGTTCTCAGCCGAAGCGGACGTGGAGTCCATGCAACACCTCTTCGAGGATCTTCCGGTCGACGAGTTGGGCGGCGGGCGGGGCCTTGCGCCGGATCAGGTGGCCCTGTTCCGCTAAATCCTGGAGCAGCAGCCGGGCCACCCCCACGGGCTGCTGGAGGTGGCCGGCCACCTCCGCGACCGAGAGGTAGCCGCCGGAACAGAGTTCCCAGATCGCCCGGACCTCGGGGCCCGCCTGCGGGGGCATCTCCCGGTCCGGGGCGATGGTGACGAGCGTGACGAGGGAGAGTGCATCCGCGTCGGGCAGACCGCGCCCGCCGGTGATGACGTACGAGCGGACGAATCCGCTGGAGACGGCCTCTTCCTCGCCCCGGGCCGTCATGCGTCGCTTCCCGCCGTCTGGCGAGGAGGTGTGCTCATCGCCTTCCCGACCGCTCCGACCTGTTGCTGCATGCGGAACGACATGGCTTCCATGTCCACGTCGGCCGCCGCGGCGGCGGCCAGATAGGCGCCGCTGCCGGCGGCTATGAGGAAGATCCAGCCGTCCTCGTACTCCAGCAGCGTCTGCCGCCACTGGCCGGGCGCGCGGGTGCCGATGAAGGGGGCGACGGCCCGGCTCAGCGACTGCATCGAGCTCATGGCGGCGGCGACCGTCTCGGCGTCGTCACGGCCGATGTCGGCCGAACTGGCCAGCAGCAGGCCGTCGGCGGACACGAGGATGGCGTGTCGGGCGCCTGGTACTTGGAGCACGTCGTCGAGTACCCACGACAGGTCGGGATTCACTGGTTCTCGGTTCCTTCCATCGTCGTGTCACGTCCGGACCGCGTGCCCCGCTGGAAAGCGCCGAGCCGGGAGGCCGTCTCGTGGTTGCTGCGTACCGGAGCCGGTTCGGCCGCCGCCGTGGGCAGGACGGAGACCGGGCTCTGACGGCGGCGCTTGGGCAGACCGCCGGCGGTGGTGGCCGGCGGCGCGGTGGGCGCGAAGGGCTCCTGCCGTACGGCGTCGGGGAACAGCGGGGTCGGTGCGGTCGGGGCCGTACGCGCCGGGAGCGACGGCACGGACGGCGCCGAGGTCTCCCGGGTGACCGGCACGGGGATCGGCGGCACGTCGCCGGTCAGCAGCTCGTCGGGGAGCAGAACCACCGCGCGTACACCTCCGTAGGGGGATACGGAGTCCACCGAAACCCTGAACCCGTAACGGGCGGCCAGCAGGCCGGAGACGGCGAACCCGAACTGAGGGGGGATGCCCAGGCTGGAGACGGTGATCTCCGCACGGGGGTCGAGCAGAGCGCCCGCGCGGTCCTTCTCCTCCTGGCCCATGCCGAGACCGGCGTCGTCCACGATGAGGCAGACGCCCGAGGGCACGGCCTGGATGTTGATCTCGACCGGGGTGCCCGGGGCGGAGTAGTTGGTGGCGTTGGCCATCAGCTCGGCGAGGACCACGGCGACCGGCTCGACGGCCTTGCTGACCACCGAGAAGTTCACCTGCCCGTTGATCCGGACCCGGTCGAAGTGCCGGATACGGCCCTGGGCGCTGCGGGCCACGTCGAAGACGGAGGCGACGGTCTCGCGGCGGCCGAGCCAGCCACCGCAGAGCACGGCGATGCCCTGTGCCCGGCGGCCGAACTGGCTGTTGGCGTGGTCGATCGCCATGAGGTCGGCGAGGATCTGCGGGTCGTCGCCGTACTTCGTCTGAGCCTTCTCGATGACGACCTGCTGCTGGTCGGCGAGGCCCTGGAGGGTACGCACGGCCGCCTTGAGGACGGCCTTGGTCTCCTCCTCGGCGTCCTTGCGGACGTCGGCCAGCTCCGCGGCGTGCCGGTGCAGGAGGCCGGTCTGTGCGGCCTGCCACTCGTCGCGCTGCCGCCACAGGCCCTCGCGCTCGGTTCTGAGCTCGTTGGTCTGCCTGCGCAGTTTGATATTGGTTTTACGAGCCCGCAACACGGCGCCAACGGCGACCAGTGCTACGACCATCAGTGCCCAGAGGACAGCGTCCTGTGGAAATGTCATGAGACTCACTTCAAGTGCCATGGCTACGGATACGGCTTGACGCCCCCGTGCCTGCCGCATTCCCTGGCTCAACGAGCCCTGGACTGCGCCATGCAGGGAATGCCCCTCCGAAGTCGGGGCCGAGGTTGTCACCCCTTGCGGAGCGCCCCCCATACGCCATCAGCCCACTGGAAGTCAGTTGATCTTACACAGCTGGCATATGTAAGTGTGAATTCCTGAACGTCAGTTGCGTGGTCTCGACCGAATATGCGCATTTATGATCCACCGTCATATGCGTACGGAGTGCGGGGGGATGTCCGTTCGAGGCGACGAACTGTCTGGTGGTGACACGTGTGTCCACGGTGCACGGGCGTCGGCGCGATTGCGGTGCGGGGCCCGCGAGATGGCCGTTCGGTGGCGTGCGTGGCTGTGCGGGGAGCGACGCGCGGAGGTGGTGTGGGGTGTGTGGGGATCGTGCGGGGATGCGGTGGGGGTCGTGCGGGCGCGCGGCGGGCCGCTTTTGCGGGAGTGGTGCGGGGGGATTTGGGGCGCGGCGGGGCCCGGTCGGGGCCCGGTCGGGGCGCTGCGGGGCGGGCCTGGCGGGGCGCTGCGGGGCCTGGCGGGGCGCGACGGGGCTCGGTCGGGGCGCTGCGGGGCCTGGTGCCGCCCTCTCGTGGGGCCTCCGCGGGGTGGTGCGGCGGGGCGTGGGTGCCGGGTCGCTCGCGGATCCGGGGCTCGGCGCGGCCGGGTGAGGTTCAGGCCGGGGCTCGGTGCGGCTGGATGAGGTTCAGGCCGGGGCTCGGTGCGGCTGGATGAGGTTCAGGCCGGGGCTCGGCGCGGCTGGATGAGGTTCAGGCCGGGGCTCGGCGCGGCTGGATGAGGTTCAGACGGCGATGACGGTCACGCCCGCCTCGCGGAACCCGGCCGCGGCCTCGTCGTCGATGGCGGTGTCGGTCACCAGCACGTCGATCCGGCGCAGTTCGCAGACCCTGGCGAAGGCCCGGCGGCCGATCTTCGAGGAGTCGGCCGCCACGATCACCCGCTGAGCGCGCTCGGCCAGCAGCCGGTTGACGGCCGCCTCGCCCTCGTGGTGGACGTACACGCCCTCCCGGACGTCGATCGCGTTGACGCCCAGTACGGCGACGTCGAGCGTGATCTCCTCCAGCACCCCGCTCGCCAGCGGACCGGTGAGCTCGTACGACTGGGGGCGGGCGACTCCGCCGGTCACCACCATCTTGATCTGCGGACGGATCACCAGTTCGTTCGCGATGTTCAGGGCGTTGGTCACCACGGTCAGCGCGGGCGGGGCGCTGCTGCCGGCCGCGCTGTCGCCGCCGATGTCCGTACGTACCGAGAGGCCGCGCGCGACCTCGGTGACCGTCGTGCCGCCGGTCAGGCCCACCACGCCGCCCGCCGGCACCAGGTCGGCCACGGCGCGGCCGATGCGCTGCTTCTCCGATGCGTGACGCGCCGTCTTGTACCGCAGCGGGAGTTCGTACGAGACCCCGTGCGCGACCGCGCCGCCCCGGGTCCGGGTGAGCATCTGCTGCTCCGCGAGCTGGTCCAGATCCCGGCGGATGGTCGCCGCCGACACCTCCAGGGTCGACGCGGCCTCCTCCACCTCCACCCGGCCGTGCGCGGCGAGCAGTTCCAGCAGGGCATTCCACCGGGCGTCCCTGGACACAGGCGCTCTCCTCGGATGTGTGTGGCGTACGGGGCTCCGGACGGCGCGCAGGGGCGAAAACCGGACAGGCGCAAGCCTGACACGAGCAGCGGAAATGATCGAACGGTGAAAGAAGTGGGGGTTGGCATGCTTGAAAATGCTCGATTGGAGCCGCTAACGTGCAGGAACGAGCATAGGGCTGCATCGGTTCGTCCCGCAGTCCGTCCTGCTGTTCGTCCTGCTGTTCGGCCGCGCAGTCCCGCCCCGCAGTCCCGCCCCGCAGCTCCGTCCGTCAGTTCCGTCAGTCCCCGCAGTCAGGAGCGCACTCCGTGACCTTCGTCGAAGCAGAGATCGCCAGCCAGCCCGCCTGCTGGCGCCGTGCCGCCGAGCTGGCGTCCACGCAGGCCAAGGCCGCCCTCCCCGCCCACGGCGAACGCGTCGCCATCGTGGGCTGCGGCACCTCCTACTACATGGCGCAGGCCTACGCGGCGCTGCGTGAGAGCAACGGACTCGGCGAGGCGGACGCCTTCGCCGCCTCCGAGTTCCCCGTCGGCCGTCGCTACGACCGGGTCGTCGCCCTCACCCGCTCCGGCACCACCACCGAGGTACTGGAACTGCTCGGCAGGCTGCACGGTACGACCCGTACCGTCGTCGTCACGGCCGTGCCCAGCGCCGAGGTGCGGGCGGTCTCCGACGACATCGTCGAACTCGCCTTCGCGGACGAGGAGTCCGTGGTGCAGACGCGGTTCGCCACCACCGCGCTCACCCTCTTCCGCGCCCATCTGGGGCTGCATACCGACGCCGTGGTGACCGATGCCGGAACGGCTCTCTCGGAGCCGCTGCCCGAGGGACTGGTCGAGGCCACCCAGCTCTCCTTCCTCGGCCGGGGCTGGACGGTGGGCCTCGCCAACGAGGCCGCGCTGAAGATGAAGGAAGCCTCGCTGGCCTGGACGGAGTCCTACCCGGCGATGGAGTACCGCCACGGTCCGATCAGCATCGCCACGGACACCACGGCCACCTGGATGTTCGGGACCGCCCCCGCCGGTCTCGCCGGGCAACTGCGCGCCACCGGGGCCCGGTGGGTGGAGAGCCGCCTGGACCCGCTGGCCGACCTGATCCGCGTCCAGCGGCTCGCCGTCGCCCGCGCGACCGCCTCCGGCCTCGACCCCGACCGGCCGCGTCACCTGACGCGCTCGGTGGTCCTCCAGGAAGGCGCGTAACCGGAGCCCGCTGCTCCTCTTCCCGGTGTGCGTGCCGGTCGGCCGTGCCCGCCGCTCCCCTTCCGGTGTGCCCGCTGACCGGCCGTACCCCTGATCCGCCTTCTCGTCGTGCCCGCTGTTCCGTCCCTGCCGTACTCCTCGTTCGCCACCGTTCTGGAGACACGCTCATGACCCTCGCAGCCACCGGTGACCTGGTCGCCGCAGCCGCCGCCGAGCACCGGGCCGTCGCGGCCTTCAACGTCATCACCCTGGAACACGCCGAGGCGATCGTCGACGGCGCCGAGCGGGCGGGCTCGCCGGTCATCCTCCAGATCAGCGAGAACGCGGTGAAGTTCCACCACGGCCGCCCCGTCCCGCTGGCCCGCGCCGCCGCGGAGACGGCGCGGGCGGCCGGGGTGCCCGTGGCGCTCCACCTTGACCACGTGCACAGCGTCCCGCTGCTCCACCAGGCCGCCGAGTGCGGGTTCGGCTCGGTGATGTTCGACGCCTCCCGTCTGCCGTACGAGGAGAACGTGGCGGCCACCCGGGCCGCCGTGCTCTGGGCCCACCGGCACGGGTTGTGGGTGGAGGCGGAGCTCGGTCAGGTGGGCGGCAAGAACGGCGAGGCGCCGCTCGACGCCCATGCCCCCGGCGCCCGGACGGACCCGGACGAGGCACGGGCGTACGTGGCGGCCACCGGTGTCGACGCGCTCGCGGTGGCCGTCGGCAGCTCCCACGCCATGACCGTCCGTACGGCACACCTCGACCACCGTCTGCTGGGGCGGCTGAGCGAGGCGCTGGACATCCCGCTGGTGCTCCACGGCTCCTCGGGCGTACCCGACGCGGAGCTGCGGCGGGCAGTCACCGGCGGCATCGCGAAGATCAACATCGGTACGGCCCTGAACACCGCGATGACCGGCGCGGTGCGGGCCCACCTCGCCGACGACCCCCGGGCGGTGGACCCGCGCGGCTACCTCGGTCTCGGCCGCACGGCGATGAGCCGCACGGTCACCGCCTTCATTGGCGTCCTCGAAGGAGCCGTCGCCCCCGTCGCCTCCGTCGTCGCGCAGGCTCCCGCACGCTGACCCGCCGCGCCCGCGCCCGGGTCGCCGTGAGCCGGTGTCGCTGTGCGCCGGCGCCCCCGTGACCCTGGCTCCCCGTGACCCTGGCTCCCCGTGAGCGGGGGTCACCGTGAGCGGGGGTCACCGTGAGCCGGGGTCACCTCGGGCGGGTCATATCGCGTCCGGGCCGCGCTCCCCGGTACGGACGCGTACGACGGTCTCCACCGGGACGGCCCACACCTTGCCGTCACCGACCTTGCCGGTCCGGGCCGCGCGGACGACGGCGTCGATGACCGCGTCCGCGTCGGCATCCTCCACGAGGACCTCGATACGGATCTTGGGCACCAGGTCCACGCGGTACTCGGCACCCCGGTACACCTCGGTGTGGCCGCGCTGTCGTCCGTACCCGCTGGCCTCCGTGACGGTCAGGCCCTGCACACCGTGCTCCTGGAGAACGGTCTTCACCTCGTCGAGGCGGTGCGGCTTCACGACCGCGGTGATGAGCTTCATGAGGGCGGAATCCTGTCCTTGGTGGGCGGGTTCGCCCGGGCGGCGGGCGCCTGGGCGACCTGCTGGTGGGCGCCGTGCGGATGAGCGCCGTGCGGGTGGCTGCCGGGGACGTGCGCCTGCGGGGAGGCGAGGCCCTGGACGCCGTGATCGTAGGCGCTCTCCGCATGCACCGTCCGGTCCAGGCCGGCGAGTTCGTCGTCCCTGGAGGCGCGCAGCCCCATCGACCGGTCGATCGCCTTGGCGATCCCGTAGGTCATGAGGAAGGTGTACGCGGACACGACCAGTACCGCCACCGCCTGCTTCAGGAACAGGGCGAGCCCTCCGCCGTAGAGAAGTCCCTCCGGGCCGCCGGTCATCGGGGCGGTGGCGAACACCCCGATGAGCAGGGTGCCGACGACGCCCCCGACGAAGTGGACGCCCACCACGTCGAGCGAGTCGTCGAAGTCGAACCGGAACTTCCAGGCCACCGCGTACGAACACACCACGCCCGCCGCCAGGCCGACCCCCGCACCGCCCAGCACCCCGACCGTGCCCGACGCGGGCGTGATCGCCACCAGCCCGGCGACCGCCCCCGACGCCGCGCCGAAGGTGGTCGGGTGACCGTCGCGCTTCTGCTCGACGAAGAGCCAGCCGAGCAGGCCGGTCGACCCGGCGACCAGGGTGTTGAGGACCGCGGCCGCCGCCAGCCCGTCCGCGTGCAGGGCCGAACCGCCGTTGAAGCCCAGCCAGCCGAACCAGAGGAGTCCGGCACCGAGGATCACCATCGGCAGGTTGTGCGGGCGCATGGCTTCCTTCTTGAAGCCGATGCGCGGTCCCAGCACCAGCGCGAGCGCCAGCCCCGAAGCCCCGCAGGCGATCTCCACCACGAGGCCCCCGGCGAAGTCCAGCGCGCCGAGCGTCCGCGTGATCCACCCGCCAGGACCCCAGACCCAGTGCGCGACCGGAACGTATACGAAAAGGGCCCACACCGGTACGAACACCACCCAGGCCGCGAACCGCATGCGGTCCGCGACCGCCCCGCTGATCAGCGATGCCGCGAGGATCGCGAAGGTCAGATGGAAGGTGCCGAACAGCAGGGTGGGAACGCCGCCGGTCAGGGTGCCGGGCCCGATGTCGGCGAGCCCCAGGTGGTCGAAGCCGCCTATGAGCCCCGCGAAGGAGTCGTCGCCGAAGACGAGGGAGTACCCGGCGACCAGCCAGGCGACCGTGACCAGAGCGATCGCCACGAAGCTCATCATCAGCATGTTCAGGACGCTCTTGGCGCGGACCATGCCGCCGTAGAACAGGGCGAGCCCCGGAGTCATCAGCAGGACGAGTGCGGTGGCGGCGAGCAGCCAGGCGGTATCGCCCGTGTCGAGAGCTGCCGAGGCAAGGGGAGCGGGGGTCACCAGGGGGCCCTCCTCGGGGCGGCGTGGGGTTCCGGCGAAGGAGAGGGTCGCGGGCGCGCGTTACGTACGGAGTACGCGGAAGTTTCCGGCGCATTTCATTGCCCGAGGGTGACGTAAGGAACAACGCCCGGTGCGCGGTGCGGAGCCGGCGGGTGGCCGGTACGCGGGGCGGCCCGGCGGCTCAGTGGGCGGGCACCCGGGCGGAGTTGGGCGCGTGCGCGCCGGCGCGGTGCACGCCCGCGCGGTGCGCACCAGAGCCGTGCGCACCAGAGTCGTGCGCGCCCGTGCGGTGCGCGCCCCTGCGGTGGTGACCTGGAAGGGGCGGCTGCTGGTGCCGTGACCGGCGGAGAGGATCGAGTCGAAGGCTGTCATGCGTTCGACTATCCGCCGGTCGCCGACGATTGCCCTCAACCCGTGGGTGGAACTCGGGTGGATCTTGGGTGGAGCCGGGTGGAGGCCTCCGGGGGAGTGCGAAGAGACCCGTGGGTGGAGCCGGTCGATGCTCCCGGCTCCACCCACGGCCCACCGTCAGCGCAGCGACTTCAGCATCTCCGCGTTGAACGGGGCGATGTCCTCGGTCCGCCCCACCAGCGTCTTCGCCGCCCACTCGGGGTCGGCGATCAGGGCGCGGCCGACCGCCACCATGTCGAACTCGTCGCGCTCGATCCGGTCGAGCAGCTGCTCGATGCCGGTGACCGGAGAGCCCAGGCCCCGGAAGGCGTTGAAGAACTCCCCGTCCAGACCGACCGAGCCGACGGTGATCGTCGGCAGGCCGCTGATCTTCTTCACCCAGCCGGCGAGGTTCAGGTCGGAGCCCTCGAACTCCGGCAGCCAGTAGCGGCGGGTGGACGCGTGGAAGACGTCCACACCGGCCTCGGCCAGCGGCGTGACCAGGGCGGCCAGCTCTTCGGGGGTCTCCGCGAGCTTCGCGTCGTACGCGTCCGACTTCCACTGGGACATGCGGAAGATGAGAGGGAAGGAGTCGGAGACGGCGGCCCGGCAGGCCGCCACGATCTCGGCGGCGAAACGGGTGCGCGCGACGAGGTCGCCGCCGTAGGCATCCGTACGGCGGTTGCTGCCCGACCAGAGGAACTGGTCGATGAGGTAGCCGTGGGCGCCGTGCAGCTCGGCACCGTCGAAGCCGAGGCGCTCGGCCGCCGCGGCCGCGTCGGCGAAGGCCGCGATCACGTCGTCGAGGTCCTGCTGCGTCATGGCGCGTCCCTTGGGCTCGCCCGTGAGGGAGATGCCCGACGGGCCGACCGGCTCCGCGTCGGTGAACGGCGGGGCGCCTTCGGTGCGGGTCACGCCCACGTGCCACAGCTGGGGAACGATCGCGCCACCCTCGCGGTGCACGGCGTCGGCGACATCGGCCCAGCCGGCGAACGCGTCCTCACCGTGGAAGCGCGGCACCCGGTCGCTGGTCCCGGCCGAGGGGTGATCGACGTAGGTGCCCTCGGTGATGATCAGCCCCACCCCGCCGGCGGCGCGGCGGGCGTAGTACTCCGCGACGTCCTGGCCGGGGACACCGTCCGGGGAGAACGCGCGGGTCATGGGCGCCATGGCGATCCGGTTGCGCGAGGTCAGCCCGCGCACGGTGAACGGGCGCGAGAGGGCCTCCGCCGCGCGGTGGGCTCCGGGAAGGGCGGTCACATCGGTCACGTCGAGTCCTCTTCGTCGGCTGGTGTCGGGTACCCCCGCAGCTCAACACCGGTCCACCGCTCAGGCTTCCCGGCCCCGACCCGTTGTGGCCGAGATCTCCCGCGTACCGGCTCTTCGCGGGGCGGTGGTGACGGTGACCGCGAAAGGACGGCCACGGCGACCGCGGGCAGCGGCCCGCCCCCACCGCTGCGACGCGGTGGGGGCGGGCCGCCGGAGCAGGCCGGGTTACGGCGTGACCCGGTTGCCGCCGAAGGTCACCACGAGGCTGCCGTCCGAGGCGAAGGACCAGCCCAGGGCGCCGCTGTACGCGGAGCACCGGGAGCCGTTCGTACCGGACCAGAACTGGTTCGAGCTGTCCGCGTCCCCGATGGTCTTGTCGTTCGACCCGTCGCCGCTGCGGCAGGAGGTGTTGCCGCGGAAGACCGAAGTGCCTCCGTCGAAGCTGAAGTTGCGCTCGGCGTTGTCGATGCTGACGTTGTCGGACAGGGCGATCGTGCCGAGGTTCCTGTTGTAGGTGAACCCGTGGTGGCCGTTGTCGTACGCGATGCTGCGCCGGACCACGTGATCGACGGGGATGTCGTCGCCGCCGAGCTTGTACCCGTTCCGGTCGCCGTTCGAGTTCACGGTGCCGTCGCTGAGGGTGCCGTTGCCGTACGAGAGCGAGTCCTCGATGGTCACCGGGCCGATGGGACCCGTGTCGGTCTTCGTGTAGAGGTCCCAGCCGTCGTCGATGTTGTTGTGGGACACGGCGTACCGGAAGACGTTCCCGGGACCGACCGTCAGTTTCGCCGCGAAGCCGTCCGCGTCCTCGCCGTCCGAATCGGCGTTGTCGTGCGACTCCGCGCTCAGGATCAGGTTGTCGGACGGCCACTCGTCCTCGGGGGTGTCGGACGCGATCCGGGAGAGCTGGAGCCCCGAGTCGCGGTTGAAGCGGGTCACGGTGTGCTCGATGACGTTGTGGCTGCCGCCGACGAAGATGCCGTTGTCACCGGCGTGTTCGACCGTGATGCCGTCGAGGTGCCAGTACGAGGCGTTCAGCGCGAGGCCCCGGTTGGTGGTGGCCTCGGTCTGTGCGGAGAAGTTCAGCACCGGGGACTCGCCCGGATAGGCGGCGAGCGTGGTGAGGGCGCCCGCCGTGCCGTCGTGGCCCTGCGGGACGGTGACCGTCTGCGCGGGGGTGTAGGTCCCGCCGCGCAGATAGATGGTCCCGCCGGCCGTGACGCGGGAGATGGCCGAGGTCAGGGTGGTGGGCGCCGACTCCGTGCCCGCCGCGCCGTCGGTGCCGCCCGGCGCCACGTACAGCGCGCCGGCGGCCAGGGGGGCGGTGCTGCTCGCCCCGGCGCCGAGGGATAAGGCGGTGGGGAGGGCGGCGCCTTGTGCGGTGGGGCCGGACAGTGCGATCACCGTCCCGGCGAGCACGCCGACGCTTGCGATCAGGGGCTTGAATTGCATCGTTTCGTCTCCAGGTTGTCCGGCCTGCCGCGCCGGGGGAGCGGCGGAGCCGTGGGGGGAGGAGCGGGGACGAACCGGCGCCGCCGTGTGGCGGCGCGACGGTTCGGGTACATGAACCGGGCGGGCGACCGGGTGCCGGTCCAAGCGGAGCAATCGCCTCCATCGGACAGTAAGTGGGTGCCATGTACACGTCAATAGACGTGTACATGATTGCTGTCTATGAATGTGAACCTCTGCCTCGTTGTGCGACCCCGGTGAGTCGCTTCGGGGTGCGCCGGTCACCGCCGGAACGGGAAGCGGCGCAGGCCGCACGGATCACCGTGCGGCCTGCGCCGTATGACGGGCCTCAGGAGCTCCTGAGCTCCTGAGCTCAGGAGCTCAGGGCCTCAGGCGGCGATGCGCGCGACCCGTTCCGCCCGCTCGCTCTTCCAGAAGCCCGAGAAGGTGATCCGGTCCTTCGGCAGGCCCACGCGGACGAGGTGGCGGCGGCCCTCGGTGGCGAGGGTGGACTCGCCGACGACGAAGGCGTACCCGGCCGCGTCCACGGTGTCGTGACGGCGGAGCTCCTCCAGGGCGGCGGCACCGGGCACAGCGGTCGCGTCGTCGCGCACGACCCAGGTCACCGAGACGCCTGCCGGGGCGTCGAGCGGGCGGCGGTCCCCGGCGAGCGGGATCTCCTGGATGACCCGCCCCACGGTGTCGCGAGGGAGTGAACGGAGGATGCCGGCCGTCGACGGCAGGCCGCTCTCGTCCGCGACCACCAGCACCTCGGTGGCGTCGTCCGGACGGTCGAAGATGCCGCCCTGGTCCAGCAGGGCGACCGGGTCGCCGGGGCGGGCCGCGCATGCCCAGATCGCCGCGCCGCCCTCGGGCTCGCCCCCGGGGCCGAAGTGCACCACGAAGTCGATGTCCATCTCGGCCGCCGCGGGGCGGAAGCCGGCCACGGTGTAGTTGGCGCAGTACGGCCGTACGTCCTCGGGGAGGGCGTAGTACGGGTCCCACCAGCGCTGCGCACCGGCGAGCTCCGGCATGACGAACTCCTGCTGGTGCGGCCGGCGCAGGAAGAGCCGGAACCAGTGGTCGTATCCCCGCCAGGGGAAGTCTCCGAGGTTGGCGCCGGTGATCGTCACGCGCTGCATCGACGGGGAGAAGCGCACGCTGCGGACCACTTCGCCGCGGAACAGAACGGGATGCTTCGGCATGAGCCTGGGGGTTTTCGCCACGAAGGAAGGTTAGCCTAAGTTAACTCGCCGTCAACAGGTGGAGTGGGATGTCTTCCCGCGCCCGGTGCGCGGTCCGGCGCGTCCCCGGCACCCCGCACGCTTCCTCTACCTGCAATGAACCATCAAAGTGCCGCAAAAAATCAATAGAGAGATGCCTGCTGGACGAGAAGCGGTAGGAAAACCTCACGCACGAGCCTTGTGGCGGCCCCTGCCGGGTACCTACTGTCGCCTCACCTCACGACGCCCGATCCGCCTCGAACGTCCAGGGCGGTTCGCGCCCGACATGAGACCCGACACGAGAATCGAGCTGGGGATGGCACGGATGGCACGGAGCAGCAGGCGAAGGGCGGGACGGAGAACCGTGGCGGCGGTCGTCGCCGCCGCGGGGATCTGCCTGGGTCTCGGCGGCGGTACGGCCCAGGCGGACGCCGTCGGCGCCCGTACCGGTACGGCCCGGCCGGCCGCCCCCGTGGTGACCCGCGCCGGACTGGATCCGGCGCTGGTGGCGGGGGCCGGCGCGGACCTCGGGACGGCCGAGCAGGAGGCGGAGAACGCCGTCACCGACGGCAAGGTCATCGGCCCCGACCGGCGCGCGTACACCCTTCCGGCGGAGGCGTCCGGGCGGCGGGCGGTGACCCTGGAGCCGGGCCAGTACGTCGAGTTCACGCTGCCGAGCGCGGCCAACGCGATCACCGTGCGGTACAGCATCCCGGACGCGCCGGGCGGTGGCGGCATCACCGCCCCGCTCGACGTGACCGCGACCGGGGCGGCCGGGCGGGGGCGTACGCCCGCGACCAGGAAGACCCTCACGCTGACGTCCCAGTACTCCTGGCTGTACAACCAGTACCCGTTCTCCAACGACCCCGGTGCCGGTCTGCTGCACGACGACTGGTGGATCACGGAGTGCGGCTGCGTACCCGCCGCCACCAGCCCCGCCCCGGTGATCGACAAGCCGTTCCGGCCCAGCCACTTCTACGACGAGCAGCGCCTGGCGCTGGGCCGTACGTACCGGGCGGGCGACACCGTCCGGCTGTCCGTCCCCGCGCGGGCCGGGGCGGTGGCGACGACCGTCGACGTCCTCGACTCGCAGCTGGTGGCGCCCCCGCGCATCCTGCCCCTCGCGGCGAACGTACTCGCCTTCGGCGCGGACCCGACCGGCCGGCGGGACTCGGCCGGAGCGATCGACCGCGCCATCGCCTTCGCCCGGCGCGCGCACCTCACCGTCTACCTCCCGCCGGGCACGTACCAGGTCAACCGGCACATCGTCGTGGACGACGTCACGATCGAGGGCGCCGGAAGCTGGTACACGATCGTCAAGGGGCGCCAGGTCACGCTGGACACCCCGGCGGCCGACGGCTCCGTCCACACCGGCGTCGGGTTCTACGGCAAGGACGCGGCGTCCGGCGGCAGCCACCACGTGCGCCTCTCCGGTTTCGCCATCGAGGGCGATGTGCGCGAGCGCATCGACACCGACCAGGTGAACGGCGTCGGCGGGGCGCTCGGCGACTCCGTGATCGAGGGGCTCTACGTCCACCACACCAAGGTCGGCATGTGGTTCGACGGCCCCATGTCGAACCTGCGGATCACCGGGAACACCATCACCGACCAGATCGCCGACGGTCTCAACTTCCATACCGGCGTGACCGATTCGGCCGTGACGAACAACTTCGTGCGCAACTCCGGCGACGACGCCCTCGCCCTCTGGTCGGAGAAGAGCGCCGACGCCCGCAACACCGTCGACCACAACACCGTGCAGTCCCCGGTCCTCGCCAACGGCATCGCGGTCTACGGCGGTACGGACACCACCGTCTCCCACAACCTCGTCGCCGACCCGGTCCGCGAGGGCAGCGCCCTGCACATCGGCTCCCGCTTCGGCGCCGAACCCTTCGCCGGGTACCTCCACCTCACCGGCAACACCACGGTCCGCGCCGGTACGTACGAGCTGAACTGGAACATCGGCCTCGGCGCCCTCTGGTTCTACGCGCTGGAGCGGAACATCGACGCGGACATCCGGGTCACCGGCGACAGCTACCTCGACTCGACCTACAACGCCCTCATGCTGGTCACCGACTGGCCGGTGAAGGACACCTACAGGATCAGCGGCGTGCACTTCAAGGACGTACGGGTGGACGGCACCGGCACCTCGGTGGTCAGCGCCCGCGCCGCCGGATCGGCGACCTTCGAGAACGTGGACGCCCGCAACGTCGGCGCGGTCGGCATCAACAACTGCGGATCGTTCAACTTCCCCTCCACGGGATCGGAGTTCACCCTGACCGACCTGGGCGGCAACGACGGAGGCGGCACCACCGGCCCCTGGTTCGGCGCCTGGCAACTGCCCAACACCCTCACCTGCGACGACCGCCCGCCCGTCGTCGCACCCCCGGCTCCGTCGGCGTGGTGAATCGGTGATCCGGTGATCCGTACGCGGTGACCCGGCTGATCCGGTCCGGTCCGGCCCTCGCCTCCCGTCGCATGGGGAGGAGTCAGCCGGACCGAACCTGCGGGCCCGGTGCGCCGAGTGGGTCGCGTTCCCCCGGAGTTCACGCTTCCGCCGTCTCCCGCCCGCCCGGTGCTGGGACCATCGCGGCCGACTCGGTCGTGGATCGCCGCGCACCGTCGCGCAACGGAGGACAGATGCCACCGAAGAGAACGTACGCAGCACTCGGAGCCCTGGTCGTGGCCGGTGGCCTGCTGGCCGGAACCGGTGCGGCGAGCGCGCACCAGCAGGCGCGCGGGCCGGTCGCCTTCCAGCGCACCGCGACCTACCCGGTCTTCCAGAACCGGCCGGCCGGCGAGGACCCGGCCACGCCCACCGTCGCCGAGATCTCGGCGGCCAGCGAGGACGGCCGGACCCTCGTCCACACCGACGCCCTGGCCCGCCGTATCGGCTTCCTCGACATCACCGACCCCGGCGAGCCGCGCGGCCTCGGCACGCTGTCGCTCTCCGAGCTCGGCGACGCCGAGGACGAGCCGACCTCGGTGGCCGTCGTCGGCGGCTACGTCCTCGTGGTCGTCAACACCAGCCCCGACCACGCCCACCCCTCCGGCCGCCTCGACGTGATCTCGCTGCGCGACCGCCGCCGGGTCACCAGCTTCGACCTGGGCGGCCAGCCGGACTCCATCGCGGTCACCCAGGACAAGCGGTACGCCGCCGTCGCGATCGAGAACGAGCGCGACGAGGAGGCGACCCCGCCCGGCGGCAAGAAGGGCGACCTCCCGCAGGCTCCGGCCGGCTTCGTGCAGATCGTCGACCTGAAGGGCGCATCGCCGCAGCAGTGGCGCACCCGGCCGGTACCGCTCACCCGCCCCGACGGCACGGCCCTGCCCGCACTGGCCGCCGCCGGCCTCGCCGAGCCCACCGATCCGGAGCCGGAGTACGTCTCCGTCAACCGCCGCGACCAGCTCGCCGTCACCCTCCAGGAGAACAACGGTGTCGCCCTGATCGACCTGCCGACCGGCCGGATCACCAAGGCCTTCAGTGCCGGGACGGACACGGTGCACGGGATCGACACGGCCAAGGACGGCGTGATCGACCAGACCGGCTCGATCACCGACGTGCCGCGCGAGCCCGACGCGATCGCCTGGATCGACGACCGCTACCTCGCGACCGCCAACGAGGGCGACTGGAAGGGCGGGACCCGCGGCTGGTCCGTCTTCGACAGCCGTACCGGCGAGGTCGCCTGGGACGCGGGCAACACCTTCGAGCGGCTCGCCGTCCGCTACGGCCTCCACGACGAGGACCGCTCGGCGAAGAAGGGCACCGAACCGGAGGGCGTGGCGGTCGCGACCTTCCACGGGGTGCGGTACGCCTTCGTCGGCTCCGAACGGAGCAACTTCGTCGCCGTCTACGACCTGACCCGTCCGACCGCCCCCGCCTTCCGCCAGATCCTGCCCACCACCAACGGCCCCGAGGGGCTGCTGCCGATCCCGTCCCGGGACCTCCTCGCGGTCTCCAGCGAGGAGGACGACGCCTCGGTGAACGTACGGGCCTCCGTCAGCCTCTTCCGGCTGGGCAACGGCACCCCCGCCTTCCCGGGCATCCTCTCCGCCCCGGACTCCACCGGTGCCCCCATCGGCTGGGGCGCCCTCGGCGCCCTGTCCGCCGCCCCCGGCAGGCCGCACGAGCTGTACACCGTGACCGACGCGGCGTACTCCCTCACCCGGATCCTGACCATCGACACGGCCCACCGCCCCGCGGTCATCACCCGCGCCCTCGCGGTCAAGGACGCGGAGGGCAAGCCCGTCGGCTACGACGCCGAGGGCATCTACGCCCGCCCCCAGGGCGGGTTCTGGCTCGCGGTGGAGGGCGCGACGGGCACCGGCAACCAGCTGGTCCGCCTCGACCGCGACGGCACCACCCGCCAGGTCGTCCCGCTCCCCGCGGACATCGCCGCCGGGCTGACGAAGCAGGGCTTCGAGGGCGTCACCGCGACCACCGACCGCCGGGGCCACGAGATCGTCTGGGCCACCCTGCAACGCGAGGTCAAGGGCGATCCCACCGGAGTCGTCCGCCTCGGCCGGTACGACGTCCGGGCCGGCACCTGGAGCTGGTACGGCTACCGGCTCGGCACCACGACCACCCCCGGCGACTGGATCGGACTCTCCGAGATCACGGTGGTCGGCGACAAGCTGGCCCTCATCGAGCGCGACAAGCTCAACGGCCCCGCCGCCGCGGTCAAGCGGATCTACACGGTGGACCTGCCCAAGTCCGCCGCTGCGAACGGCGCGTTGCAGATCCTGCCGAAGACCCTTGCCAAGGACGTACTGCCCGAACTCCGGGCCACGAACGGCTGGACCCAGGAGAAGCTCGAAGGCCTCACCGTGGGCGCCGACGGCCAGGTGTACGCCGTCACCGACAACGACGGCCTCGCGGACGCCACGGGCGAGACGGTGTTCCTGCGGCTGGGGTCGCGGGGGGCGGTGTTCGGACGGGGGTGAGGGGCTGCGGGCCCGGAGCCGAGGGGCTGCGGGCCTTCGTGAAGTCGTACGCGAAAGCGGTGGCCCCCCGGCCGCCGTGCGCGCAGCCGTGCGGAGCGACCGTACCGACCGTACGTCCGTACCGACCGTACGTCCGTACCGGTCCCCGCAGCCCGCGCGGGTCGATGTGCTCTGCACCTGTCGCGGAACCCCTGCGTTTGTCGCCGCCCCCCTGCAGCTTTGTCCGTGATCGGTAACCGAGCTTCCTCGTCCGGCTGTTCGCATGTGTAGATGGGTGCACGGCACCGGACAGGGCACCGACGGACACGGCATAAGGGGCGGGCGGACATGGCGAAGCACAAGGGAAAGGGATGGCACGGCAAGGTCTTCGCGGTGGCGCTCGGGGTGACGGGGGCGGCCGTTGCCGCATCCATGTGGACGGCGCAGGCCGACACCTCCGGCCGGCCGCAGCCGCAGGCGCACGCCTCGGCACCCGCCGTCAGTCCCGTCGCGGTGGGCATCGTGCACGCCTCCGACCAGGGCCCCAAGGGCGTGAACATCACCATCGACGACGGGCCCGACCCGACCTGGACGCCGAAGGTGCTGGAACTGCTCAAGGAGAACGGCGTGAAGGCGACGTTCTGCATGGTGGGCACACAGGCCAAGGCCTACCCGGACCTGGTCAAGGCGGTCGTGGCGGACGGCCACCGGCTCTGCGACCACACGATCTCGCACGACACCGCCATGGACAAGAAGTCCGAGGCCTACCAGTCCAAGGAGATCCTCGACGCCGAGAAGATGATCACCGAGGCGTCCGGGGGCGTCCAGCCGATGTACTACCGGGCTCCGGGCGGTGCCTTCACCCCCTACAGTCGGCAGTTGGCCGCTTCCCGGGGGATGCGCCCGCTCGGCTGGAACGTCGACACCAAGGACTTCGAGCACCCCGGGGTGGAGACCATCGTCGCGACCGTCAAGAGCGAAATAGCCAACGGCCCGACCGTCCTCTTCCACGACGCCGGCGGTGACCGCGCCGAGACCGTGGACGCCCTGCGCGAGGTGCTGCCCTGGCTCAAGGAGCAGGGGTACTCGTTCGGCTTCCCCGTACGGTGAGCGGGCGATGCCCCACGGGATCCCGCCGGTCTCGCCGACCGTCGTGAGCGGCGGAAAGGGAAAAGGGGCCTGACAGGTCCTCGGAGTGGTGCCTATGATGCCGACGATGACTGACAACTCCTCGTACGGATCGGGGGAATCGTCCGCGCAAGGTGAGTGCTGATGGCACTTCATCCCGCGAACACGATTCCGGCCCACCTTCTGATGTGGCAACGCGTGCGCGAGTACGCCGTGCCACCGTCCATGATCGAGACCGCGGCCGCTCGGCGTGCCGTCGGCGACTGGGCCGGGGCGTGCGCCGCCGCCCGGGTCGATGTCGACTTCGATCTGCGCGCCGTGCGCCACCGCCACGGCACCCCGCTCGCCTCCCGGCTCCGGGCGGATCTGCGCCGTCTGGCGCCGGACCTGCTCCGCTGGCACATGCCCCGTACGGCCCCCGACGGGCGGCTCCGCGACGGCCTCACCCTCTCCCTCGCCCGGTACGGGTGCGAGGGACCCATGGCGCTGCACCTGGTGGTCCGGACACCGCCGGCCCGGGCGGATTTCGGGCAGCGGATGTCCCTGGCCCTCTGGGAGGGGACGGGGAACGACGCTCCCACGCACCATCCGCACCCGCGCCCCGACCGGCGCTTCCGGCTCGACCTGCACCGGCATCTCTGGGACCACGAGCGGAGCGGCGAGCTGGCCCGGCGGTGCGGCGCCGGCGGGGTGCCGTCCCCGGCTCGGCCCGACCCCTCCCCCGTACTCGCTCGGCCTGCCGTGCCGGAGCTCCCCGACACCCGCGACGGTTCGTGGGCGGTGGCGGACTGGGCCGCCGAGGCGGAGTTGCTGCTGCGGGCCGAGGGGCTCCCTCGCGGCGCCTTCACCGTGCGGCTCGGTACGCGGAGCCGCGCCGTACTCGAACTCGTCGCCCCCGACGACAGCCATGCCCCGACGTTCCGGCAACTGCGCGAGCCGCTGCCTCCGCAGGAGGTCGCGGCGCTCCCGATGCTGCCGGAGGCGGCTGCCCGGGTCCTGCCGGACCTGGAGCTGCTCCGAGCGGGGATGATCGCCGCCGACCGGCTGCATCCCCTCGTCGCCGCGGCGCTGGCGGCGTCGGGCCCTCCGGCCGTGCCCGGTACGGGACCGGGCGCCGTCCCCGTGTCCCCCGCCGGTGATCCGCACCGGGTCGAATGCCGGGGTGAGGTCCACCGGATCGCGCTGCGGGACGGGGTGCTGACGGCCGTCGATCACGGTGCGGTACAACTGCGCCGCGAGGCCCTGCTGGTCGCGCTCGGCGGACCCCCGTTGGCCTGCCTGCGCGCCATCGACGAGGTGCGCCGCGACCCGGAGGCGCTGCCCGCGGTCCGGGAGCGGCTCGGCCACGGAGACGTCGCCGGCGCTCTGGCGGTGGTCGAGGGGCTGCTCGGGCCCGGTGCCGTCCTGCGCGAGGGGCCGCTGCGGGACGAGTTGGAGTCGGCCGCGGCCCGCCGCATCGACCACGGACTCTTCCGCTCGGGCCTGGTCGCCGTGCACCCCGCGGCCGGTACGGCGGCGGGCGGTACGGCGGCGGACCCGAGGTCCCCGGAGACGGGTCACCGCCCTCGGCCCGACCGCCGTACACCGCTGGCGATGCGCTCCAAGCTGAGCCGCCGGGCCCGGCCCCGTACCGGCATGGCCTGATCACCCGTCCGACCCTAGGGCCGGCGGAGAGAGCCGTCCCACCTGATCGGCGTTCCCCACCGCGTCGCGGCCGGAGGGGCCGCTCCACCGGTTCAGCCCTCGCGCCCGAGTCTCCGGCCCGCGCGCGGTCGGTCCCGTACCTCCACTCCATTTCCTCCTCCTCCACCCAAGGTGATGCCCATGACCCCGAGCACCCTCCTGTCCACCTCCACCTCCACCTCCACCTCCACCTCCACCTCCACCTCCGCCTCCGCCTCCGCCTCCGCCCCCGTCCCCGGCCGTTCCGCGTCCGCCGCCGCTCCGATCAGCACCCGCCTCGCCGTCGCCGACGGCCTCCTGAGACTCCTGCGGACGACCACCACCGAGCCGCGCCCGGACGAGCAGCTCGAAGCCCTCACCCTGGCCGTCTCCGCGGACCTGCCCGTGCTGCTCTGGGGGGAGCCGGGTATCGGCAAGACCGCGGCCCTGACCCAGCTCGCCACCTCTCTCGGCCTGCCGCTGACGACCGTGATCGCCAGCGTCCACGAGCCGACCGATTTCTCCGGCCTGCCCATCGTCGGCGACGACCCGGAGGTACGGGGCGTGCCGATGGCCCCGCCGCAGTGGGCGGTGGAACTCGTGAGGGCCGGACGCGGCCTGCTCTTCCTGGACGAGCTCTCCACCGCCACGCCGGCCGTCCAGGCCGCGCTGCTCCGGGTGGTCCTGGAGCGGAGGGTCGGCACGCTGCAACTGCCGCCGGAGGTACGCATCGTGGCCGCCGCCAACCCCAGCGCCTCGGCGGCGGACGGGTGGGAACTGAGCCCGCCGCTGGCCAACCGGTTCGTCCACCTGTACTGGACGCACGACCGGGAGGTGGTGGTGCGCGGGCTGGGCGGGGTCTGGCCCCGCGCGGAGCTCCCCCGGCTGGCACCGGAGAAGCTGCCGGAGGCGGTGGCCTTCGCCCGGCGCGCGGTCTGCGGATTCCTGGACACCCGGCCCACGCTGATCCACCGGCTGCCCAGTACGGAGACCCGGCGCGGGGGTGCCTGGCCCTCGCCCCGGAGCTGGGAAGCCGCGCTCACCCTGCTGGCCTTCGGTACGGCGGCCTCCGTCTCCCGGGAGGTGCTGGCGCTGCTGGTGCGGGGCACGGTCGGGGACGGGCCGGGGCTCGAACTCCTCGCCCATCTGGACCGGATGGATCTGCCGGACCCGGAAGCGCTGCTCGCCGATCCACCCTCCGCCGAACTGCCGGAGCGGGGCGATCTGCGGCAGGCGGCCCTGGAAGCGGTGGTGGCCGCCGTCGGGGCGCGGCCCGAGCGGGCACGGTGGGAGGCGGGCTGGGCTGTGCTGGTCAGGGCGTTGGAGACCGGGGCTCCGGACCTGTTGGTCGCCCCGGCGACGGCGCTGGCCTCGCTGCGGCGCGACGACTGGGAGGTGCCGGAGGCGGTGGAGCGGCTGGTGGCGGTGATCGGCCTCGCCCGGCGGGCGGACCGGTCGGTGGGCCGGGTCGCGGCGGCGGCCGACGCCGCGCGCACCAAGGCAGCGCACCGATGACGGGGGGTACGGAGCGTCCGCTGCCGCGTCCGGTGGCCCGGCCCGCTCCGCCGCGCCCGGCGGCCCGCCCCGCTCCGCCGCGTCCCGTGGTGGCCACCGCGCCCCGGCAGGCGGCCGGGTCCGGTACGGCGCACGGCGGGCCCGGACTCCCGCTGGACAGGGAGAAACTGCTGGCCGGGCGGCTGCACGCGGTGAAGGTCCGTCCCTACCTGGCGAGCGCCCTCTTCGCGCTGCACGTGGTGGAGGACCGGTCGGTGCCGACCATGGCGGTGGACGCGCACTGGCGCGTCTACGTCTCTCCCGCCTTCGTGGCGCGCACCCCGGTGGAGGAACTGGCGGGCGTCTGGGTGCACGAGGTCTCCCATCTGCTCCGGGACCACCACGACCGGGGCGAGCGCTACGGGCGGGAGCACGAGGAGTACGGGCCGGGCGAGCGGCTGCGGCGCAACATCGCCGCCGACTTCGAGATCAACGACGACATCTACGGCGACGGCCTGCCGATGCCCACGGGGGTGGTGCTGCCGTCGCTGCTGAACCTGCCCGACGGGCTGCTGATGGAGGAGTACCTCCGGACGGCGTCGATGTCCGGACTCACCGGGAACCTGGCCTGGCTGGACTGCGGCAGCGGCGCCGACGGCCGGCCACGGGCGTGGGACCTGGGGCCCGACGGCTCGCACGGGCTGAGCAGGCAGCAGCGGGACGCCGTCCGGTTCCGGGTCGCCGAGGGGATCAGGGGCCGGCCGGGCAGCGCTCCGGAGGGATGGCGCCGGTGGGCCGACGAGGCGTTCCATCCCCCGCAGCCCTGGCGGCGGCTGCTCGGGGCGGCGATCCACTCCGCGGCGAGTGCGCCGGGGGTGGGGGAGAACCACACCTACCGGCGCCCGTCCCGTCGCTCGGCAGGCCTCCGCGGGGTGCTTCTGCCGAGTCTGCGCCGTATGCCGCCGCGGGTCTGCGTCGTGATCGACACCTCGGCGTCGGTGAGCGACGCCGAACTGGGCGGCGCCTTGCTGGAGGTGGCGGCGATCTCCCGCGCGGTGGGCGGGCGGCGGGACCTCGTCTCGGTGATCTCCTGCGACGCGGCGGCCGGGATCGCCGTGCCGCTCTGCCGCGCCGAGGGGATCGAGCTGATGGGCGGCGGGGGTACGGATCTCCGCTCCGGCTTCGCCCGGGCGCTCCGCTCCCGGCCCCGCCCGGACGTGATCGTCGCCCTGACGGACGGCCAGACGCCCTGGCCGACCACGCCGCCGCCCTGCCGCACCGTGGTCGGCCTCTTCCCCCGCCCGGCCCGCGACGCGGAGGGCGACCCCGGCTACGTACCGGACACCCCGCCCGCCTGGGCGCGTACCGTCACCATCGGCTGAGCCGCCCACTCTCCCGTGCCGTCCGGCGGTCCCGCCCGCCGAAGTCCGGGATTCGTCCTCGAAACGGGTCCGCACCCGAAGGGAGTCCCCTCAGGAAGAATCCTCTTCGGGTGGGCTCGCCTTTCTTTTCCGCCGGTGATGTCGAATTCCTCTGGTGATTCCTCGACGGCGGTCCACTTCCTGGATGAATGGCCGGGGAGTGGAGGCCCCATCGGTTCCGTAAGTCTCATTCAATGGCGTCGCCAAAGGCCCGGCCCCGCTCATTCCGTGGAAGGTGTGTGCGGCGCCGTGTGCGACATCTCCCCATCGGGTCGGACGTGCGCGCGCATCCGGCGGACGGACGCCTCTCCGCCTTGCCCTGCACGGTACTTGGGGTCGCTCGACGGAACGTGACGGGTTATGGAACAGCTCTTGGGTGATCATTTTCGTGGTAGAGTATTAATGAATTCACAGAACGCCGCGAGCAAAAGGGGAATGGCGTGAACACCGAGAAGGTTACGGCTCGACGTCTTACGGCTGACGAGATTTCAGGCCTGGGACCCCAGGACAACATTTTTGTTCCGGCAGGGGTGGACGGCCTCTCTCTCGACTGCTATGCCCCGGCATTCCTCACGGCGCCGGGCAAGGAATTCGAAGGCGGGTCCTTCATCGCGAAGACGGTCTTCGGCGACGAGGTCCACGTCCTCCCGGACAACGCCGACGAGGGCGGTATCTGGGCCGCCGACGAGGCGGGGGAGGCGATCGAGGTCCTGCAGAGCGCCGGCGTCCTGCTGAACCTCGCCCTCTTCGTGCCCAACGGGAGCAAGGAGTCCCTGGACTCGCTCTACGCCTCCGCGCGCGAGGCGTTCGGCGCGGGTGTCGTCCAGCGCTGGAGCGAGGAGACCGTGGAGGTACCGGACGTCAAGGTCGACCTGTACGAGGAGCCGGCCCGGGCGCGGAAGGGTTCGAACGGCCAGAACCGCGACCGTCGCGCCCTGGACATCTACCCCACCCGCGTGCGGTTCCTGGAGCCCAGCGACGGCTGGAAGTTCATCGTCGAGCCGCACAAGGAGATCGTCGACGACACGCCGACGATCTGACCTGCTGGTCCGACCCGCTGATCGGATCTGATCCGACCTGAAGCGACCCGGCTGGGATCCTCCCGGCCGGGCGCTCTGCGTTCGGGCGCCGTTGCGCGGCCGTCGCCGGGGAAACACATCGACGCGAACACCGCCCCTTCCGCCTGCCGTTCGCCCCTGCGGAACAACATCGTGGTCCTGCCACGTAAGGGCTGTCCCGCGATTCCTGGTGAGTGCGCGACGACAGCTACGGCACCTCGCCGCGTTGAGGGACCGGACGGACCTGACGGTCTCCTCGTCCTGCCGGAACCGGAACCGGAACGGGAGGGTTGCCTGGAGAGGGAGGGGACGTCCGCGTGGAGTTCCCGTGGGGAACCCTCCGGCCCGCGCGGCGGCTCGTCGGAGCCGTGGCCCGCCCCGGGGACGGGGCGGAGGCCGTCGGGTCCGATGAGCCGCCGCGGCCCAGGCCGGCCGGGGAGGATCAGCGCAGTCCGGCGAAGAGATCGTTCTCGGGTACGGCCGCGCCGGTGGCGTCCTTGACGCGTACGAAGGTCTCCACGCCCATCAAATCGGCGAACCTCTCCTTGCCCATCTTGAGGAAGAAGATGTTCTCGCCCTGGCTGGCGTGCGCCGCCAGGGCATCGAACTTCTGACCGCTGAACGCGGTGGTGTCCACCCACGTGGTGATCTCGTCGTCGGGGAGGCCGATCTCGGCCATCGCGGCGGCCTCGGCGGGATCCGGCTCCGGCATGTCCTCCTGGAACTCGCGCATGGTCTCGCCGAAACGCTGCATCATCGAGCGCGGCATGGTCGTCCAGTACACCTTCGGTGTCAGCGCGGTCATCTCCAGCGCGGCCATCGTGATGCGGTGGGCCTGGATGTGGTCGGGGTGGCCGTAGAAACCGTTCTCGTCGTAGGTGACCACCACATCGGGCCGGTAGTGCCGCATGAGCTCCGCGAGCCGGGCAGCGCCTTCCTCGACGGGGGTCTGCCAGAAGGATCCGGGGGCCTCGTTGCTCGGCCAGCCGACCATCCCGGAATCGGCGTAGTCCAGCATCTCCAGATCGCTGATCTTCAGGACCTCGCGGCTCGCGTCGAGCTCCCGGCGGCGCATCGCGGCGACGGCCGCCGGATCGTGCCCGGGGTCGCCCGGTTTGCTGCCGCCCGGTCCGTCACCGCAACCGCCGTCGGTACACGTCACGAGCACCGTGCGGATGCCCTCCGCCGCGTACCGCGCGAGGACCCCTCCCGTACTGGTGGCCTCGTCGTCGGGGTGGGCGTGCACTGCCATGAGCGTCAACGGCCGGTCAGTCATGAAAGAACAGTCCTTCTGCAGATTTACGTTGTGGTCCGAGTACACGGCGGGCGTACCGCGACAGGGGCGGGCGGTCCCCGGCGGTCAGGACGACCCTGTGGCCGCCCTGTCTCCGCCCGTTCGCCGCCGCCCCTCTCTCACAACCGTGCCGACCGGACCGACTGTTCCCGGCACGTCCACTTGGCCCAGAGGCCGTGCCCGGCCCTGCCCGGCCCCGCCCGTCGGACGGGACCAGGAGCGCGATGCCGACGCTGCCGGTCCGGTGCGTCGGATTCGGATTCGGATTCGGGCTCAGACGATGACGGGGACGGTCTCGGCCGGATCGGTGGACCAGTTGGTGACGATGGGCTTGTCCACGACGGCGGTATCGGGGAGCTTCAGCTCGGCGGGATCGGGATCGTCGTCGGTGGTGGCGATGATGACGCTCTCGAACTCCTTGCCGGCATCCCCGTCGGTGGTCTTGGGACTGATACCGGTGTACGCGACGGCGGATCCGGCGAGCTTGATGGGGTCTTCGCCGCCCTGCCCGACAGGGGAGGCGACACCGTCGGCGCCGGAGCCGAAGGACACGCTGGGAGTGTTGACGTCCAGGTAGCAGGTGATGCCGGACTTGGCCTTGGCGGTGACGAGGTAGTAGCCACCGGCCTGGGACTTCGCGGTGACCGTGAAGTCCAGGTCGTTGGTGCCGCAGGACTGCCCGTAGCCGCTCTTGTCGCCGTTGCCGTTGCCGTCGCCGGGGGCCGCGGTTCCGTCATCGGACGTGCTTGAGCCGGAGGCGCTGCTGGAGCCGGACGCGCTGGAGCCGGAGCCGCCGGAATCGGACGCGCTCGCGCCGGAGGAGGGGCTGGAGCTCTCGGCGGAGGGGGCCGAGGGGCTGGCGGCATCCTCGACGTCGGCGCCGCCGCAGGCGGTGGAGGTGGCGGCGAGAGCCGTCACGGCTGCGGCGGCGAGGAAGAGACGAGTGGAACGTGCGGCGAGGCGCGAACGCATCATGATCTCCAGCGGCGATTGGGTGGCGGTGCTTCCTGCTCTCATCGATGACAGTAGGGGCGGGGCGATCTTGAATTGATCCTGGACATGTCCGGCTTCTGTCCCAGCGGCACCGGTTCCGTCGGTTCCGTCGATTCCGTCGGTTCCGACCGATGGCTGCGGGACAGCCTTCAGGACAGGTCGTCCAGCGGCCTGAGGAACCGGCGCTCGTACCGCTTGATGCAGCGGGTCTCACGCGCCAGTTCGAACGCTTGCAGGCATTCCGGATCGGACATGCTGTCCGAGCGGTACTGCTCGTACGCGGCCAGACTGGGGAAGGAGAACAGCGCGTAGGCGATGTCGCTGTCGCCCTCACTCGGCAGGAAGTAGCCGTGATGCGTCCCGCCGAACCGGTTGACGAGCCGGACCCAGCGGCGCCCGTACTCCTCGAAGTCTTCGAGCTTGTCGGCGTCGATCTCGTACTTCAGGTGAATGGTGACCATGCCCGCATGATTCCGTGCCACGGACGGGCGTCCGTACGGCGGGGTCGATGGCCAGGGGCTCCGGATCGGGGCTCCGGCTCGGATCCGGTCCGGCGAGCGAACCCCTGAGCCTGGTTCGCGACGGAAGCAGCCGATTGGCGAGACGAGGCGCGTCGACCACTCGGCACTTCCTGATGTCGGGCTTGCCGGAGGGGTGGTTCAGCGGAGCCCCTCATTGCCTTGACGAGTGGGGGTGGCGCGTCCCTCCGGATCGCCCTGCTCGCACCGCTGTCGACAGCAGCGGCCACCACGTCGATCATCCTCATGCACATCGATCATCCTCATGACCGGACGTGCGACCCGGAGTCCTCCCCCTCGAACCGAATCGCTCTCTCCACGAGTGCGTGAGTTCCACGGGCAGTGGATGAAGAAGCGCTTCGGGTGCGGGTCGGCCCCGTCGCGATCCAGCGACGGAAACTCGCGTCAGCGTGGGGCAGCGAAACCGAAGATGCGCATGACCGCGCATGCGCTTCACCTGGCCGATTCCGGCAATAGGACGGGTTGAGGGGTTGTTTTTTCGACACGCCTGTCGATTGAATCGGGATCATGGCCAACCATGGAATCTCCCGCCCCACCCGCCGTTCACTCCTGGCGTGGAGCGGTGCCAGTGCGCTTACCGCCGCCAGTATCTCTCTCGGTACCGAGACGGCCTCGGCTGCCACCTACCCCGCTCCGGGCTCCGCCCTGATGGTGCCTTCTCCCCGACTTGACCTCAACAGCTCCTCGCTGAACTGGATACGTCAGAAAGCCACCCGTGACGTCACCATCATCCAGTCGATCGGATACGACAACGCCAACGGTCACATCTACCTCGCACAAGTGACCCAAGGAGGCTTGCGACTTGCCGGCGAGTCCGCCCCGGTAAGCAGCACCGATCGCATTGAGCACGGGGACCTGACCATTACCAAATGGGACATGTCCGGCAGCGTTCTCGGTTACATGTATCTGCGCGGCTTTGGTCACGGTATGAGCATCGGCATCGAACCTGTGGGCGGCAACGCCTACTTGTGGACGGAGACCGACGGTGAGACGGTCTCGGACCCGGCGGACGAGGACCACGTCAAGAAAACCAGCCGCGGCAGACGCCTGGCACGTTTCCCCTTCGTCAACGCCCAGACACTCGACTCCAGCTCGCCCACGCTCGCCAAGTTCACCCCGGTTCCGGGTGCCACGACCTACAGTGCCACCGTCGATCCGGTCTACGGGCGGCTCGCCATACGCTATCTCGATACCGATGGAGTGATGAAATTCCAGGTCCACGACCTCGACCTGGCGCGCCTCAACATCTGGAGCGAACCGCTCGCAACCATAAGCGAGCTGAATATCACCGCCATCCCCGGATGGCCACTCAGCACATATGGAAGGCCATTTCTCCAGTCGTACGCTGTCGTCGGCACATACCTCTACATGCTGCATGGCAACCACTATGAATTCATGCAGACCAATAATGGCCAGAAGGCAGTGATATCCCCGGCCGGTATCGGTAACACTTTCATCACCTCGGTGAACCTTGCCACGGGGGCCTTCGACCCCGCCCCTCGCTCACCCTTCGATGAAGACGTCAATCCCCTCCACACCACCGCCGCGTACTCGCTGGACTACCGCGAACCCGAAGGCCTCGGCGTCTACATCCCAGACCTCGCACAGCCCGGTGTATTCGGCATCGGCATGGCCTTTGCCTCGGGTAATGAAGGTGCCCGCGTGGCGAGCATCTACGGGAAGACCGGTCTCATCTGATTCGGCACGAGCCCGTCCCGCCATCCACCTCGCGCGCCCAGGCAGGCCGTCGGCATCGCCCTGGTTTATTGCGACGCTCCGAGGCGCGGGTGCGCCGCGGTCGGCCGGGCAGGCCGTACGCGGCAGCACCACGACCTCGTGGCCGGGCAGCCGTCTGTTCGACAATCCGGCCGGGGAGGATCGGCCGGCCGTGCCGCGACGCGAAGGATCACCATGGCTGGCTGCGTCGTCCGGGGGACGCCGCCGGGGAGTCAACGTGCCACAGCCTGCATGGTCGGTCGAGATTTGTTCGGTTGGAGTGGCTTCCGGGCGCCGTATATGACCGCTGTTGTCCGCTCCGCTGGGCACGGGTGCCGACAGCGCACCAGAACCGGCCGAGGTTCATGCTCCGGGTGGCCTGGGGGTCAGAGAGGGATGATGCGGACCTGGTTGCCGCAGAGCTTGGTCATGTCGTCGCTGTCGGAGGTCAGCAGGGCAACGGGTTTCGGCTGGCGGAGCGCGACCTCGGCGACCGTGGCGTCGATGGCGTACTTGTGCCCGTGCAGCCCGGCGCCCTTGAGGAGCTCGGCTGCCGCTTTCGCCGCCTGCTCGGTGACCGGCTCCACCTTGATGCGGGACAGGGCCCAGTTCAGGCGCGGCATGTTGGTGCGGGAGTGGGTTACCTCCACGATGGTGTTCGCCCCGATCACGAGGTCGGCTCCCATGTCGTGGAAGACCTGCAGCATCGCGAGGAGCTTGCGGTCCTGCGCGATCCAGGCGGAGAGCCCTTCCGAGTCCAGGACGACGGTCTCGATGCGCTCGCTCACGCGGCGTCCGCGTTCTTGGTGGAGCCGCCGGCGCCAAGGATCTTCGCACGGGCTTCGGCGAGCTCCTCGTCGCTGAAGTGACCGTGTTCTTCCTCGTGGCGGCGGAGGTCATCGCCCAGGAGCTGGTGCCGGATCTGGCGGGCCACTGCTTCCGCCACGTAGCCGGAGACGTTGTCCGTGAGCTTGCGGAGCTCCGCCACCTGGTCGCTGGGGAGCGTGACGGTGATGCGCGTCGTGGAGGACATGCACTAAGCATACCGGGGTATGCGCGTGGAATCGCGTGGTTCCTGCCCTGAGGAGGACCAGGATCTCCTGTACTGGCCGAAGCCGCAGACCTTGCGGAGGCAGCGAGCGCTGGGCGGTGATCCCATGGCCGGCCGGCGGATGTCCGTAGTGTCAGGGTGCATGACTGTCGGCCTTCACCAGTTGGTCAGATCGACCCTGCGGACACAATGAGGGTCGGACAGGTCTGCCGCCCAGCGTTCCTCTTCGTCGAGGAGTGAGGGCAGGGCGGCCAGCAGGGCGGTCAGCCTGCCATCGAGCCGGATGTCGGTCGCGATCACGCCGCGCGCCTTCTCGGAGGCGAGGTAGAGCCGCATGCTGTCCCGCCCGGTAAAGAGGAACCCGCAGAGCGCGGGGCTGGGCGGGATCTCCACGTACGGCCAGGCCAATGCGCGCAGTACCCGTAGCGCTTGATCCGTGCGGGTCGGGTCGGCCGGTTCGAGGTCGACGGTGTCCACCGTCACCAGGGGCATGCCCATCACGGTGGTATCCGTGCAGGGGACGGCGAGGGATGCGAGCGTGCGTGTCCACCCGAGCACCAACGGTGCGGTCACTGGCTCCTCGTCGTCGTCCGTCAACGGCACTTCATAGGCGACCAGCCCATGCCCGTCCACCGCGTCGGCGGCTCCGGTCACGACCCGGATCGAATCGGGCATGGGCAGCACGCCGCGCAGGAAGGTCCCCTCGACGAGGGGCGTCGCTGTGTAGTCGAGAAGGAAGCGCGTGAGGTACGCCTGCTGTTCGACTGTCTCCTTGGCGAGGTTGCTCACTCGTTGATCCAATTCGGACATTTGGTCATGCCCTTGCAGTAGGCCGTGACGACGCCGACCTTCTTACCCGTACCAGCGTCGTACTCGCCGTCGGCAGTACGGTGGGTGTATTGGACAATGACCACGATATTTACCAGCTTGGTGCCGTTTCGGGCGACTCCGTAGTACTCGAGCCTCCCTCCGCTCTTCCTGTCCACCCTTCCGGCCAAGGCTGCGTCGACCACCCGGCGCTTCTTGATGTTCTGCTTGCCGGAAAAGTGGTTCCAGCCGAGCTCGCCGTTGCCGTAACGCGTGGGGATGACACGCCCCTCCGGATCCGCCTGCTCGCACTTCACTCTCTTGTCCCAGTGCCGCACCGTCGACGCCTCGGCCGCCGGCGCGACCACAAGACAACTGCTGGCGACCGTAGCCACCACCACGTTGATCATCCTCATGGCCGGACCGTGCCACCCAACGGCGCGGTGTAGTCCTCCCCCGCGAACAGAATCGATTTTCTCGCCGATGCATGTGCCCGATGCGTGGTGTGAAGCTAACGGGAGCTACAGAGAACGAGCTGAACAACAAGAAAGGCCCAGGTCGTTGACCTGGGCCTTCTCCGTGGAGCGGGTGACGAGAATCGAACTCGCGCTCTGAGCTTGGGAATCACCTGGACTTCGGTCTGGCTGACGCTCCTGAGCTGGGGTGATATCAGATCGCGCATATTGCGCGGCTGTACGGCGACACCCCGGCTGACCGCTTTTGACCACTCCTGCTGGCACGTTGTGGCACGGCCTCATTCCCTGAGCAGGCTCGCAGACGTGTCCGCCCGCAGGAGTGTGGGGATTCAGATCGGAGTGCGGCCCGTAGCTCGCGTTGACTGGTACCTCGACGGTCCCGACCACCCCTCATCGCGGTGGTCAGGGGATCGACGGCAGGATCACCAACGTGCCGGTCCCTGCACCGTACAGCGCGGGCTGGGTCGGCCACGCCGTCCCACGGCTTGGGCAAGCGGTCACTGCATCAGGATGTTCACCAATGTGGTGACGCCCACGCCTACCAGGAGGGCTGTGCCGACGGCGGGGTGTCGGAGAGCGATGTATGCGCTGCAGGCTCCGGCGAGCAGCGACATGAGGACGGTCTGGGTGGCGACTTGACCGGGCATGAGAGGGCTCTCCGTGGATGTGGGGGATGCGGTGGTCCGTGTGTGGCGGCAGTTTGTGCCGTGGGCTGCGTCGGCCCCGCAAACCATCTGCGACGGGTAGGAATTGGCCGCCGACGGATTGAAGGCATGAGAGGAGTGTGCGACGGGAAATTCGACGGGTCCCGGCTGAGGCGATACGGGACGTAGTGCATTTGGACAGCGAGTGCGTTTCAAGGGGGAGACTACTGACGCTGTCGACGTTGATCGCGTAGGCGCGCGGTAACGCGACAACAAAGAGCTGCTGGATACAGGTTCCCTTCGACCCTTACAGCGGCCAACACCATGAGTTGATCTGTCGGTAGGTGATCAGGCAGCAAGCGAGCTTGAGAAAGGCTTCGTGGATGTCGGCTCGGCGTTCCCAGCGGATGCGGAGGCGTCTGAAGCCGTGGAGCCAGGCGAAGGTGCGTTCCACGACCCAGCGGTAGGTGCCCAGTCCGGTTCCGTGGAGGATGCCGCGGCGGGCGATGGCCGGCACGATCCTGCGTCGGCGGACCTGGTCGCGGTAGATGTCGTGGTCGTATCCGCGGTCGGCGAAGAGGGAGTCGGGCTTGCGCCGTGGGTGACCGACCCTGCCTCTGACCGGCGGGATGGCGTCGATCAGAGGCAGCAGCTGGGAGACGTTGTTGCGGTTGCCGCCGGTGAGGATCACGGCGAGCGGAGTGCCGTGGCCTTCCGCGATCAGGTGGTGTTTCGATCCGGATCGGGCGCGGTCGACCGGACTCGGTCCCGCGTGGTCCCCCCGCGGCTCGATCCGCTCCCACGAGTCATCCGACACGATCCAAGGCGAAGTCCCCGTGTATCGCCAGCGCCCAACTCCTGACGCGGAAACGGCCACCAGAGCCCAGTCACCTCGTTGTGGTAGCCGCTGTGAGAGCGTCAAAGCGAAAATTCGAACATCCTGCAAACTGTAATAGTACAACCCCCATAATTATGGGGAGCGGTGGCGTGTTAGGGCCGCGGGTTACAGAGGTTCATCCGAAGTGCATCGGAAAGGTATTTCTTGTCCCTCCTGGCCCGAGGGGAGGGTGCGCGGGTACCGGCATCCATTTCCGCATCCGGGCATGTGTCCCGCAGGGGCGGGAGGCAGGAATGAGATCTTATCGCACGGCAAAATTAAGCATTCACGCGAAAGGTATGGGGCAGGCTTCGGATGTCACATCGGCTGTGCACCTTTTTTGCATACGGTGCATAAAGCTGTCTATTTTTGATAAATTTTGACCGCTTCGGATCATCGCCCATATCGCCGTCCGACTTCCTGTTCAATGATCGCCGTGCCCGATCACCTGAATTCATCTACGCCGCTCGGCGATCGGCTTACCAGTGCCGCTCGTACCGTGTGGGCCAAGCACGATCGGGATACGGCGAAGTGGCTGCCGTTGTGGCGGCACATGGCGGACAGTGCTGCCGTCGCGGCGCTGCTGTGGGATCACTGGCTGCCGCGGAACATCAAGGAGTTGATCGCGGAGCCGTTGCCAGGTGGAGCAGATGACGCGCGGTGTCTGTGCGTGTGGGTGGCGGGGACGCACGACATCGGCAAGGCCACACCGGCCTTCGCCTGCCAAGTCGACGAACTGGCAGGCGTGATGACTGCGGCCGGGCTCGACATGCGGACCAGCACGCAGCTTGGTGAAGACCGCCGGATGGCTCCGCACGGGCTTGCAGGACAGGTCTTGTTGCAAGAGTGGCTGGAGGAACGGCGCGGCTGGACGCGCAGGGGATCCGCTCAGTTTGCTGTCATGGCGGGGGGACACCATGGCGTCCCCCCGGACCACATGCAGCTCCACAACCTCGACGCGCATCCGGAACTCTTGCGAACCCAGGGCCCCGCCGAGCCGCGGTGGCGCTCTGTGCAGGACGAGTTGCTCAACGCCTGTGCCCTCTCCTTCGGGGTGGAGGAGCGCCTCGACGCATGGCGGACGGTGAAGCTGCCGCAGACAGTTCAGGTGCTGCTCACCGCGACCGTCATCGTTGCCGACTGGATCGCGAGCAATCCGGATCTTTTCCCCTACTTTCCCGAGGAACAGCCGCGCGAAGAGTTGGAGCGGGTAGCCGCCGCCTGGCAGGGCCTCCTGCTCCCTGCTCCTTGGGAGCCCGAGGAACCGGCCGCCTCCGCCCCGGAGTTCTACGCCTCCCGCTTTGCGCTGCCTCCCGGCGCCGTCGTGCGGCCCGTCCAGGAACAGGCACTCGCCCTGGCCCGGGACATGGAGCGGCCGGGGATGCTTATCGTCGAGGCGCCGATGGGGGAGGGGAAGACCGAGGCCGCGCTCGCGGTCGCGGAGGTGTTCGCCGCGCGGGCGGGCTCGGGCGGTTGCTACGTGGCCCTGCCGAGCATGGCGACGAGCAACGCGATGTTTCCCAGGCTGCTGCGGTGGCTCGACCGCCTCCCCCTCCGCGCGGACGCGAGCGACGGGCGCGATCATGAGCAGCGCTCCGTCCTGCTGGCCCACGCGAAGTCGGCGCTGCAGGAGGACTACGCCACGCTGATGCGCGAGAGCCATCGCACCATCACTGCCGTCGACGCTTACGGCGACGGCAGCAGACCGGGCAAGGGGCGCCCGGCCGCGGACGTCGCGCGCAGGGCGGCGCCCGCGGAACTTGTCGCGCACCAATGGCTGCGCGGCCGGAAGAAGGGCCTGCTCGCCTCGTTCGCGGTCGGCACGATCGATCAACTGCTGATGGCGGGCCTCAAGAGCAGGCACCTGGCGCTGCGGCACTTGGCGATGGCCGGCAAGGTCGTCGTCATCGACGAAGTCCACGCCTACGACACGTACATGAACGCGTATCTCGATCGCGTGCTGGCATGGTTGGGTGAGTACCGGGTCCCCGTCGTCGTGCTGTCGGCGACGCTCCCCACGCAGCGACGGGCCGAACTGGCGGTCGCGTACACCGGGGAGGACGCGACGGCCCTCACCGAAGCGACGGGCTATCCCCTCCTCACGGCGGTGGCCCCCGGCCGGGAAGCTGCGCAGCGCGTCGCCGGCGCGTCCGGGCGTCGCGCCGAGGTGCTGCTGGAGAAGCTGGATGACGACGAGCAGGCGCTCGCCGACAGGCTCGACGCCGAACTGGCGGACGGCGGATGCGCGTTGGTCGTACGGAACACCGTGGACAGAGTGATGGACACGGCCGCGGTCCTGCGGGAGCGGTTCGGTGCCGACCGCGTCACCGTGGCCCACGCCCGCTTCGTGGACCTCGACCGTGCGCGCAAGGACGCCGAGCTGCTCGCCCGCTTCGGTCCGCCCGACCCCGATGGCGGCTCCCCGCGGCGCCCGCGGGACGCGCACATCGTAGTCGCCAGCCAAGTGGCCGAACAGTCGCTCGACGTCGACTTCGACCTGCTCGTGAGCGATCTGTGCCCCGTGGACCTGCTGCTCCAGCGCATGGGCAGGCTGCACCGGCATCCGCGTGGCCAGGATCAGGGGCTGCGTCCGGCCCGATTGCGGCAAGCACGCTGTCTCGTCACCGGCGTCGGCTGGGAGACGACCCCGGCCCCCGAGCCCGCCTCAGGCTCTGCGGCGATCTACGGCCCGTACGCGCTGCTGCGCAGCCTCGCCGTACTCGCTCCGCACCTCGGAACAATCGGAGAGGCGGGACAGCCTCTGCGACTGCCCGAGGACATCAGCCCGCTCGTGCAGCGGGCGTACGGCGTGGAGGACCCCTGTCCGCCCGAGTGGGAGCCGGTGCTTACCCCCGCCCGGGACAAGTGCCGCACAGTGCGCGAGGGCCAGCGTCAAAAAGCGGAGGTCTTCCGCCTCGACGAGGTGCGCAAGGCCGGTCGCCCCCTCATCGGCTGGATCGACGCGGGCGTCGGAGACGCGGATGACACTCCCGACGGCCGCGCACAGGTCCGGGACACCCAGGAAGGTATGGAGGTCCTGGTGGTCAGGCGCCGCGCCGACGGCAGCTTGTGCACCCTTCCCTGGCTGGACAAGGGCAGGGGAGGTCTCGAACTGCCCGTCGACGCCGTGCCCTCGGCATTGGCTGCCCGCGCGGTGGCGGCAAGCGGCCTGCGACTGCCGTACCACTTCACCTCCCCGTGGATGCTGGACCGGACGCTCGCCGAGCTGGAGGAGCTGTACGTCCCCGCCTGGCAGGAGAAGGAGAGCCACTGGCTTGCCGGGGAACTGATCCTCGCGCTGGACGAGGAGGGCAAGACGGCCCTCGCCGGCCAGCAGCTCGTGTACAACCCCGAGGAGGGATTGCTCGTGACGAGCGCGGACGGGAAGCCGGCCCGCGCGGCAGACGACGGGAAGGCGGCCCGGGCGGACGGGAAGCCCGGACCTACCACGGACGGGAGTCCGGCCCGTACAACAGAGGGAAAGCTGCCCACGGATCAGCAGACGCACGAGCATCCGGACGACGAGCGGGAGTTCGCCCCGTCCTCCGCCGCCCAATCCCCCGCCCCCCACTCCTTCGACCTCACCAGCCGGGCGTGGCTGCCCGTTCTCCTGAAGGACGGATCCGAGCGTGAACTGTCCCTGCCGGAGGTGTTCGACCAGGCGCGGGACATCCGCCGGCTCGTCGGCGACCTGCCGACCCAGGACTTCGCGCTGACGCGGATGCTGCTCGCACTCCTGTACGACGCCCTCTCCGGGCCGGGTGGGGGCATCGCTCCCGCCGACACGGACGCGTGGGAGGAGCTGTGGTTGTCGCAGTCGTCCTACGCCGACCCCGTAGCCAGCTATCTGCACCGGCACCGTGAGCGCTTCGACCTGCTCCACCCCGAGTTCCCGTTCTTCCAGACCCCGGGGTTGCGCACGGCGAAGGACGAGGTCTTTTCGCTCAACCGTCTCGTCGCCGACGTGCCGAACGGGGACCCTTTCTTCAGCATGCGCAGGCCCGGGGTCGATCGGCTCGGCTTCGCGGAGGCGGCCCGGTGGCTCGTCCACGCGCAGGCGTACGACACCTCCGGCATCAAATCCGGCGCGGTGGGCGACCCCCGGGTGAAGGCGGGCAAGGGATATCCCCAGGGCCCGGCGTGGGCGGGCAACCTGGGCGGTGTTCTACTCGAAGGCGACAACCTCCACGAGACGCTGCTGCTCAACCTGATCGCGGGCGACACCCTGGGGGTGCACGCGGCCGAAGCCGACCGCCCCGCCTGGCGAGCGGCGCCGACCGGACCCGCGCCGGCCCCGGACCTCGGTCTGCGCCCGTACGGCTTGCGTGACCTCTACACGTGGCAGTCCCGCCGCATCCGGCTGCACCACGACGCGGACGGTGTGCACGGCGTGGTCCTCGCGTACGGCGACCGCCTCGAACCGCACAACCGGCACAGGCACGAGCCGATGACGCGCTGGCGGCGCAGCCCGGCGCAGGAGAAGAGGCGTCAGGAGAGCCTCGTCTACCTGCCGTGGGAGCATGAACCCTCCCGCATGGCGTGGCGCGGCATGGAAGGACTGCTCGCCGGCCGCGAAGCCGGCAGCGCGCAGGGGCCGGACGGAGCAGGGCGGCTGGCTCCGAAGGTGGTGCAGTGGGCCGCGCAACTCACCACCGAAGGGCTACTCCCACGCGGCTACCTGATCCGCACCCGTGTCATCGGTGCGCGTTACGGGACGCAGCAATCGGTGATCCACGAGGTGGTGGACGACGGAGTGCTGATGCCCGCCGTCCTGTTGCACGAGGTGGACCGACGGTACGGGGACAAGGCCGTGGTCGCCCTGCGTGACGCCGAGAACGCGGTCGGCGCCCTCGCCCAGCTCGCCGCCGACCTTGCCCTCGCCGTCGGCACCGACCCGGAGCCGGGCCGGAACACAGCCCGCGACCTCGGCTTCGGGACCCTCGATACGTACTACCGCCGCTGGCTGCGGGATCTGGGACGAACCTCCGATTTGGAGGAACACCGGGACCGGTGGAAACAGGAGGTCCTGCGGCTCGTCACGGAGCTGGGCGACCGCTTGCTCGACGAGGTCGGGGAGTCCGCCTGGGCAGGGCGCCTCGTTGAGACCGGTAAGGGCACACGCTGGCTCAACGATGCCGCCGCCGAGCTGCGCTTCCGTACCCGCCTCCGGGAGTGCCTGGCCACCGGCCACGATGCACCCACCTCCCCCCGGCCCGCTCCCTTGGAGTCGCCCGCATGACCTCTTCGCCCCCCACCCCCGCCACCTCGGGCAGCGCGCGCCCGGCCCCCCGGCTCGGTCCAGTGGGCAGCGCCGTGCACCAGCACGTCAAGGCGCTGCAGAGCCGATACCTCAAGGACCAGAGCGAGGCGGTGGCCGCCCTGGCCCAGCTCCGCCGGGGCGTGGGCCGCGCACCCGGTGAGACGCCCGACCTGTGGGGTCTCACCGGCACTGAACTGCTGTACGCGTGCTACGCGCAGGGCGCGTTCAACGAGGAGGAGTTCCTGCGTGCCGAGGAGGCGGCGTACGCGGCTGTCACCCTGTGGTCGTTGCACCAGCAGTCCCACCACGTCTCGCGGATGCACCGCAGGCCCGGGCCCGAACTCGGTACGGCGGTGCGGCGGCTTACTCCCGGAGGGGTGATCGACGAGCCGACGCGCAGGCGTTTCATCCGCGCGGGGACGGCCACCACACCGGTGGTGCTGGCCACACGGCTGCGCGAACTCGTTCTGCTGTTGCGCCGTGACGGAATCCCGCTCGACTACGGGCTGCTCGCCGATCAGCTCTATCAGTGGACGCTCCGAGGAGGTGCGCAGGGTGTGCGCCGCTCCTGGGGCCGCTCCTACCTCGTCCTTCACAAGCCTGCGTCCAGCGCGTCCACCGAGGACGAAGGCCTGAAGGCGGACTCGCAACAGGACAGCACCCAGGCGGCGACCGAGCACCACCAGTCGCTCGCTCCGACCACGACGGAGGACGACACCCCGTGACCCGCACCATCATCGACGTTCATATCCTGCAAACGGTGCCGCCGAGCAACCTCAACCGCGACGACACCGGCTCTCCGAAAAGCGCCGTCTACGGTGGTGTGCGTCGCGCCCGGGTCAGCAGCCAGGCGTGGAAACGAGCGACGAGGCAAGCGTTCAACGAGATTCTCGAACCGCGCGAACTCGGCGTGCGCACCCGCCAGGTCCCGGTCCTGCTCGCCTCACGCATCACGTCCTTGGACCCCTCGCTCAGCGAGGAGGCGGCAATGAGCCTGGCCGTGGAGACGCTGTCCGCTGCGACCGGCTCCAAGTTTCAGGTCCCTCTCCGCAAGGCCGAGAAGGCCAAGAAGAACGACCTGCCGGAGCCGCCGCCGGAATCCTCGTACCTCATGTTCCTCAGCCGACGGCAACTCGACGGGCTTGCGGAGCACGCGCTCAGGGGAGTTGCCGACATCAAGGCGTTCTTCAAGGTGAAGGCAAACAAGGAGACGGCGAAGCGGATCGCCGACACCCAGCACTCAGTGGACATCGCCCTGTTCGGCCGCATGGTCGCCGACTCCACCGACATCAACGTCGATGCGGCTGCGCAGGTCGCCCACGCCCTCAGCGTGCACGCGGTGGAGAACGAATCCGACTACTTCACGGCGGTGGATGACGAGAACGAGGGCGCGGAGGACTCCGGCGCCGGAATGATCGGCACCGTCGAGTTCAACTCGGCGACTCTCTACCGCTACGCCGCCCTAGACGTGGACCGGCTGCGGGACAACCTCGGCACAAGCGTACATCCCGACCTGGAAGACCAGCCGGTCCGTCGAGCGGTGGAATCCTTCCTGCGGGGCTTCATGATGTCGATGCCGTCAGGCAAGTCGAACACCTTCGCCAACCAGACTCTCCCCGACGCCGTGGTCGTCACCCTCCGCTCGGCGCGCCCCATCAGCTTCGTCGGCGCGTTCGAGGAGCCGGTTGTCGCTCCCCTCGGCACCGGAGGACACCTGCGCGGCGCGTGCGCCCAACTGCTGCGCTACGTATCCGACATCGAGAAGGCGTACGGAGTGAGCGGAGACCCGAGCTGGGTGCTCAGGGCAGGAACCGTCACCGAACCGCTCGCCGCGCTGGGAACCACCGTGGGCCTGGAGGAACTGGTTCACGAGGTGGGGGAGTCCGTCACGGCGCGGCTGTCCGGCCGTAATCCCGAAGCCCGTTCGGCCACAGCCGGTGCGTCCGGGTCCGGCACGCCCGAAGCCCGTATGCCCGAGGCCCGGACGGCTCCGGCGTGAACCGGCGTACGAGCGTCCTGACCCTGTGCCTCGCGGGTCCCCTTCAGGCATGGGGGACCTCGTCACGGTTCACGCGGCGCTCGACGGAGCGTGCCCCCACCAAGAGCGGTGTCATCGGACTGCTCGCCGCCGCCCAGGGCCGCGAGCGTGACGCCGATCTGTCCGATCTCGCCGCCCTCCGATTCGCCGTCCGGCTTGACCAGCCCGGCACTCGCCTGCGCGACTTCCAGACCGCGCGGCACCTCGACACGGGCGCGAGTATGCCGGTGTCGGAACGCTTCTACCTGTCTGACGCGGTCTTCGTCGCCGCTGTGGAAGGAGCTTCGGGCCTCGTCGACGAATTGCTGGCGGCCGTCCGCGCACCGGTGTTCGCGCCGTTCCTGGGCCGCCGCTCCTGCCCGCCGTCCCGACCGATCGATCTGCGAGTCCACCGTGAGAACCTCGCGACGGCGCTGCGAGCGGAACCTTGGCAGGCGTCCGCCCGATGGCAGCAGCGATATCCGAGGGGTAGCCGGGTCGAACTGGAGGTGATCGGCGACCTCGCAGCGGACGGCAACCCCGGAGAGATTCAGCGGGACCAGCCGCTCAGTTTCGACCCGCGCCACCGCAGATACGGGCTGCGTGAGATTCGTACGACCGTGGTCTCCCTCCCCCACCCCCTGGGCGCCACGCGCCGCTCCTTCGTCCCCCCCTCCCATGACCCGATGAGCCTCCTGGAAGGATGACCGTGTACTTGACCCGCTTCCGTCTCCACCCCGCGCGCATCGGCGCGCGGCGGCTCCTCGGATCGCCGCAAAGCCTGCACGCGGCAGTCCTGGCGTCTTTCGCGGAGCCGCCACAGCAGCGGCCGGACGGTTCACGGGTGCTGTGGCGGGTGGACCAGCAGACGCGCAGCGAGGTTTTGCTCTACGTCGTCAGCCCGGACGAGCCCGACCTCACCCACCTCGTCGAGCAGGCGGGGTGGCCGATGACGGGGGGCTGGCAGACAAGGCCGTACGGCAAGTTCCTCGACCGGATCACCGCAGACGACGTCTGGTCCTTCCGGCTCACCGCCAACCCCGTGCACAGCATTAGGCGCGTCCCCGCCGAGCCGACCAAGCGCACCGCGCACGTGACCCCGCGCCACCAGGTGGAGTGGCTGCTCAACCGGCAGCAGGACGCGGGCTTCGCGATCCTGGAGAAGCCGAAAACGCGAGAGGACCTGCCCCCGATCGACGCCTACGAGGTCATCGCGCACAGCCGCAAGGACCTGATGTTCCAGAAACGCGGAGAGAAGGACACCCGTGCCCACCAGGTGAAACTGACCCGGGTCACCTTCGACGGCCGCCTTCGCGTCCTCGACCCCGCACTCTTCCGCCGCACGCTCACCTCCGGACTGGGCAAGGCCAAGGCGTACGGCTGCGGGCTCATGACCCTGGCGCGAACGGAGTAGTAAGTGGCCACCGTCAGCAAGCGTCCCGCCTCCGGTCCGCGGCAGCTCACCCGCGTCGGTGAGCGTCTGTCCTTCGTCTACCTGGAACGCTGCACCGTCCACCGCGACGCCAACGCCCTCACGGCCGAGGATGCGGAGGGTGTACGCCACATCCCGTCCGCGACGATCGGTGCGCTGCTGCTCGGCCCCGGCACTCGGATCACCCACCAGGCCATGGCCGTTCTGGGGGAGAGCGGCGCTGTGGTGGTGTGGGTCGGTGAGCACGGCGTGCGTTTCTACGCCGGCGGCCGGGCGCTGAACCGCTCCTCGGCGCTCCTGGAGGCCCAGGCCACCGCATGGGCGAACCAACGCACCCGACTCGATGTCGCCAGGGCCATGTACCGCCTCCGCTTCCCGGACGAGGACCCGGCCGGATGCACCCGCCGTCAGCTCCTCGGCCGGGAGGGGGACCGCGTCAAGCGGTGCTACGCCGAACAGGCGGCCCGTACTGGTGTCCCGTGGCACGGCCGACGGTACACACCAGGAGACTTCAACTCCGGCGATGCCCCCAACCAGGCCGTGACCGCCGCGGCACAGTGCATGTACGGCATCGCCCAGGCCGTCGTGACGGCCCTGGGGTGCACACCGGGTCTCGGCTTCGTCCACTCCGGCCACGAACTCTCCTTCGTGCTGGACGTGGCTGACTTCTACAAGACGGACATCGGCATCCCCGTGGCGTTCGAGGTCGCTGCGGACGGGCCCGAGGACATCGGCTCCCGCACCCGGCGAGCACTGCGGGACCGCATCAACTCCACCCGACTGCTTGACCGGTGCGTACGGGACATCCAGGCACTCCTTGCGCCCGCGAGTAACGGTCATCCGGACGAACGTGATCACGTCACCCTGCATTCCGACCGAGGCGTTGAGATGGCAGCCGGCCGCAATTACGGCGATCAGGAGGAGGCAGGAGACGCCATCCTCGGTGCGCGGGACGCCTGGGGGCAGGACGGCATGCTGCGGGACGGAGTCATCTGGTGACCGTCATCGTCCTCACCCACTGCCCGGTGGGTCTGCGTGGCCTGCTTACTCGCTGGTTGCTGGAAATCTCGCCCGGTGTCTTCCTGGGCAACCCATCCGCCCGCATCCGCGACTCCCTCTGGGAGGAGGTCCGGCAGTACGCCGGTCAAGGCCGCGCGCTCCTCGCCTACTCCACCAATTCTGAACAGGGCTATGCCTTCCGCACCCACGACCACAAGTGGCATCCAGTCGATCACGAGGGCCTGACCCTCATCTTCCGGCCGTCGGACCGCTCCGCGCCCCATCCTGCGTCGGCTTCCAAAGGATGGAGCAAAGCCGGTAAGCGCCGTCGATTTGGCAACAAGACGTAGCCAGCACATCCGATCACTGCTCTTTGCCGGTGACTGCGGTCCTGACGCGCTCGGGCGGCGGCGCCGATGGCATCGGAGCACCTGCCCGCTGCAACGGCCCGCGTATAGCGCCGGGCGTTACGCCCACGTCCCACGTCGGGAGGAACCGAATCCGAGGCGTCAGTGTCGGTGAGCGGAACTCATCGGGCAGGTGGCCCGATGCAAGTGCCTCGCGTATGGCCGTGGAGACGATCGGAGATCCTGGATTCGCATTTGATCTATATGTCCGTTCCTCTCATCCTTGCTCAACAAAGCACCGCACCTTGATAAAAGCCCAGCTCACAAAGACCGCTCCCCGCGCCTGTGGGGATGAGCCCTCGCCGAAATCGACGGCATCGAGACGACGATGCCGCTCCCCGCGCCTGTGGGGATGAGCCCCACTCGGTCGTGCCGATGCGGTCTCCAGCGAACCGCTCCCCGCGCCTGTGGGGATGAGCCCTAGTGATCCGGTGCAGGAGAACGCCGCGAGCCGGGGGCCCGCTCCCCGCGCCTGTGGGGATGAGCCCTCACGGACGCAGAGTGAGTGACACCGTACCCGGCCCACTCCCGGTCGATGATGGAGTCGCGCCACTGACCGCCCTTCTGGATGTGCTCGCGGATGCGTCCCTCCTCGACCATTCCCGCCGTGTTCATGCTGGGGCGCTCGCTTCATTGGCGGGGGGAGCGTGTGCCCCAGACGCGGTGCAGGTGGAGGGGGCCGAAGGCGTTGGCCAAGAGGGCGTGCACGGTGGCGGTGCCATAGCCGTGACCCAGACGTCGGGGCGCAGGACGAAGCCCATGGTGGCGCCACGCGTCTGGTGGTGGAGGCGAGGGCGGGGCAGCCGAAGCCGATGAGCTGGTTGTCGCTCGCGGCGGGTGACGGCCAGCCCGCATTCGGTGCGGAGACCGGCCTGCGCGGTGCCCTCGGTCGTGCACCCGTGGAGCGATCGAGGGCCAGGTCCCGGGGGCGTCAGACCGCTGCAGCGGCTTCCCGGCCCCTGCGGGTCCGTCGGTGAAGGATTTCGTCGAAGGTGGCGCGGGCGCCCGTGGGGTCGATGTAGTGCATGGCGAGGAGGGCGGCGATAACGGCGCCGACGAGGTCGTTCTGGACCTCGGACCAGGCGTGGTCGTCGCCGCAGGTGGTGAGGCCCTTCAGGCCGTGGAGGGCGTGCATGGCCTCGCCGGCTTCCTCGGCTACCTTGCCGATCTGGAGGCTCTTGAGCTCCTCGTCGGGAAGATGGGCGCCTGCCGCCCGGCAGACGGCAGAGAGCTTCTCGATGTTGTCCCACAGGGTGTCCATGCTGGATCTCCGATTCGATGGGTTCGGTTATTCCTGTGCGGGTCGTCCGAGCTGGCGTACGGTCCATCCGGCCATGCGCCAGGCGTCGGCGTCGATGAGGTTGCGGAGGTCGACGAGGACCGGGTCCGCGACCAAGGGGGCGAGGGCCTTGGGGTCGGCCTCGCGGAAGTGGGGCCACTCGGTGGCCAGGACGACGAGTTCGGCGCCCTGAACGGACCCTTCCAGGTTCTCGGCGTAGTCGAGTTCGGGGTTGCGGCGTAGTGCGGTGGGGTTGGCGTGCGGGTCGTGGACCGTGACGGTCGCGCCGCGCTGGTGCATGAGGGCGGCGATGGCCAGGGCGGGGGATTCGCGGACGTCGTTGGTGCCGGCCTTGAAGGAGGCGCCCCAGACGGTGACCCGTACGCCGTCGACCGGTCGGCCGAGCGTCTGCTCGATGAGCTTCAGGGCGGCGGCGGGCCGGGACTCGTTGACCTCTTCCGCCGCGCGCAGCATGGTCGCGGCCTCAGTGGCACCCAGGGCGCGGGCGGAGGCGGTGAAGGCACGGACGTCCTTCGGGAGGCAGCCGCCTCCGTAGCCGGGACCGGCGTTGAGACCACCGCGGCCGATGCGCGGGTCGACGCCGATGGCCTCGATCAGCTGCTGGACGTCGGCCCCCGCGGCGTCGCACATGTCGGCGACGCCGTTGATGAAGGAGATCTTCATGCCGAGGTAGGCGTTGGCGGCGCCCTTGAGGAGTTCGGCGGTGGCGGGGTCGGTCACGAACAGCGGGATGCCGTTGGCCAGGAGCGGTGCGTAGACCTCCCGTACGACGTCCTCCGCACGGGCGGAGGGGACGCCGACGACGATCCGGTCGGGCCGCAGGGTGTCGTCGATGGCATGCCCTTCGCGGAGGAATTCGGGGTTCCAGACGACCTCCACCTCCTCACCGGCCGGTGAGAGGCGGGCCAGGAGGGCGCCGAGGTCCCGCGCGGTACCCACGGTGACCGTGGAGCTGCCGATGACGACGACGGGCCGGGTCAGGTGCGGCGCGAGGGCCCGGGCCACGCCGAAGACCTGGCCGGTGTCGTAGCTGCGCCCGTCGGCGTCGATGGGCGTGCCCACCGCGAGGAAGTGGACGTCGGCGGACTCGGCCGCCTCGGCGAGACTGGTCGTGAACCGCAGCCGCCCGGAGGCGGTGTGCGTGGCGAGGAGTTCGGGCAGGCCCTCCTCGTAGATGGGACTTTCGCCCGCGTTGAGGCGGTCGATCTTCGCCTGGTCCAGGTCCACGCCGATGACCTCGTGGCCGATCTCGGCCATGGCGGCGGCGTGGGGGATGCCCAGGTGACCGCAACCGATGACGGATACGCGCATGGGACCGACGCTCCTTTCCCTGTCTTCGCCCGCCCGGGGAATCCGGGCCGGCCGGGTGCGCCACGCTAGCGCCCGCATCCGGCGCGGCCGTCCTTGTGCAGGTCGATCAACCGGACTGCTGCTTCAGCAGATTGACGAGAGCGGGCAGCGCCTCGGCGGCTGTGGAACGGCACCCCAGGTCACCGTCCTGGGGTCCTTCCAGCGGGTAGGGCATGAACCGGCCGTCGTGCCAGAAGCCCTCCGGATCCAGGTAGACGACCTGCATGCCGCGTGCGCGGGCGCGGGCCTGGACCTTGCGTCGGTCGGCGTGCAGGCCGACGACGAGGAGGGCTCTGGCGCCGTCGACCCACTCGACGTCCGGTACCGCCTGGTCGTACCGGCGCATGAAGCACTCGTCGAGTCCGGCGCGGGCGGCCAGCACGTCGAAGTTGTTGGTTATGACCGGTCCGACGAGGTGGCCGTCGTCCTTCAGCTCCTTGAGTGCCCACATCGCTGGGGTCGGCTCGGCGAGGAAGCAGGCGCGGAACAGTTCCACGAACTCCGCCATTTTCTCCTCCGGCTCCGTCAGCACCTCGTGGAGGAGCGTGTCGGCCGTTGGGGAGAGAGTGAAGCGGTGCTCACGCGGCTCGTGGCCTTGGCGGTCGGTGACCCGGTAGATCTCGTGGAGCCGGTGCAGGGGCGGGATCCCCGCCTCGACCGACGTACCGCAGCCGATCTCCACCTGGAACGGCCGCAGGTCCGCGAGCACGGAGAGGTCCGGGATGCGGGTGGGCGTGCCGGGTCTGTCTTTGGAGCGGATGCCGGTGGAGAGGACGTTCCAGGGCAGCTGCCGGACGGAGGGCGGCGGCGCGTAGGCCACGGAGGCGATGTGCACGTCCAGGCTCTGGTAGCCGGAGGGGAGCAGGCGACCTGCGGCGGCGTCCTGGGGGTGGACGTCGTACTCGGTGATCCGGCACTTCAGATCGCGTCGCACCCATAAGAAGCCGCCGGGAGCCTCTCGCCAACCACCTGCGTCGAGCGAGTCCAGGAGGGCGTCGTGATGCGCCGCGATCTCGTCGGCCGGTGCGGACGCGGAGTGATAGAGGTAGAGGTCGGTCAGACCAATGGCGGGGGCGGCCGTGGTGGGGACCAAGCCGTACCGGTAGCGGTAGTGGATGATCCGCCGACGCGCGTCGGCGGGGTCCTCCCAGCCGGACTGGCCGGCAGTGGCCTTCTCCTGGGTACGGCGCCAGATGCCCTCATAGATGTAACGGGGGCGGTCGGCGTCGCCGAAGTACGTGTTCCAGACCTGCTGCTGGTCGGGGACGAGCTGGTCGATGACGATGTACGGGATGTCCACGAACCCTCCCTGGATAAGCACGCGTGGATGTTCCAGGTGCATGACGGTGGCGATGGTGTGCACCGCCTGAGGAGTGAGCGGCGCGAGACCCTCCGGCGTCCGGGCGCGGGCAGGCGTCCGGACGCCGAGTGCGGCAGGCTCGCTTCCGGTGCGATGACGGCGGCCCGATAGGCAGCGCCTTCGAGGAGCGGGCCCACGTGCTCACGTAGCGCACAGGCCGGACCGACCAGGCCGACGACGGCCAGGAACCCGAGCGCGAGCCGGTTGCCGAGCTCGGACCGTACGAGGGCGGGTGCGGCGTGGTGCGGATGACCGCGGTGTCCTCCGGTCAGGGGGTCCCGCCGAGGGCGTTCTCGTGGGCGACGAGAAGACGGCTGGTCTGTGCGTACAGCCGCTCCAGCTCCGCCGAGGTGAGGATGAGCGCGCCGTCGAGGGTCGAGCCGTCGTCGCAGTGGAGGACGACGGGTACCGAGCCCTGGCGGGCACGCGGGTCGTAGACCGAGTCCCGGCCGGGCAGCAGCGTGGCGTGGGTGGCCTTCACCGGTACGGGCCTGAGCGTCGCGCCGTCGGCGGGCGCGGACCACGCGGCTCCGCCGCCGGGCGGGCGCAGGTGGTAGGTCGTCGCGGAGCCCTCACCGGGGAGGGCGACCACGACTCCGAGACGGCCGTCACGGGAGATATCGGTAGCGAGGTCGCCGAGTCGGGGAGTGAACGGAGCTGCCATTCCCAACTCGACGCCCTGCGACGGTAGGTGGGGAGAACGTCGTCCAGTCATGCCCCGAAGTTAGGAGCGTGCGAGCCCTCGAATATGAGCGGGAGGAATACGACTCCTATCCGTCCAGGTGGAAGCGGTCGGACATGCGTCGCAACTTCTCCCGGGTGGCGGCCCGTTCGGCGTGGACGATGCTGCGGAGCGTGGAGCGGGCGATGGGATGGTTCCGTACGAGCTGCGGCGCGATCCGCTCCGCTGTCTCCAGCTCGGCCAGGGCCTTGTCGCGGTTCCCGTCCCACAGCCATGCTCGCGCGACGTCCATGTGGTGGTGTCCCTGACGGGAGTTGGGAAGTGCCCCCACCAGCACTGGGCTGGTGCGGCGGTTTATCTCCAGCGCCTGGCTCTGCTTGCCCATCTCCAGTGCCACGCTGATCGCGTGGATCTGAACGTTCCCCGCGGAGAACGTCAGCGAGTGCCGGTCGTACACCGGTGCGCCGACGTACGCGTCCATGCGCTCGGCGGCGTCCTTCGCGTGACCGATCCGTTCCTCGGCCTCCGAGGAACGGCCGGCCCGAGCGGCGGAAACCGCTGCCCGCAGCTGCAGCGTGCCCCAGGCTCGCACGGCCAGAGGATCACCGACTTCGTACGGCTGCTGCACCGAGGTGATCGCCTTGTCCGAGAGTGAGAGGGCGTCGGACCAGTCGGCCGTGGCCCACATGTCCCAGACCCGCATCCAGTCGGCCACGGCGGGCAGCACGGGGTCTCCGGAAAGCCTGGCCGACCACGCGGCCCGCTCGCACGCCATGGCCACCAGTTCGGGGTGCCCGAGGGCGTGGGCGGCGGTGTGCGCGAACTTGCAGCACACCGCGTAGACGGCGTACGCCTCCTCCCGCTCGTGGCCATGCGACTCTTCCGCCAGGGCCCGTGCTTCGCGGAACAGGTCCGGCAGGACGCGGAGGATCGCCACGTTGGAGGCGGTGTCCCGGAGCCGGTGCAGCCGCGTCACCTCACGCCACAGTTGCGATGTCGGCCGGGGAGTCCCGTCGAAGACGGGCGCGAGGTCGTAGCGGCGCAGCTCTCGCAGGATCGAGGAGGCGGCGATCTGCCACTGGTTGTCGTCGGGCGAGCTGTTGTACGGGCGCCCGATCAGGTCGTTCGGATGGATGTGCAGCTCGGCGGCGACCTGGTTGAGCAACCCGACCCGGTCGAGCTCGATCAGGCCGCGTTCCATCTTGGACACCCAGCCCTGCGACTTCCCCAGGGCTGCCGCCAGATCGGCTTGCGGCATGCCCAACCGCAGTCGCGCTCTGCGAGCGCGCCGGCCGATCTCCTCGGCTTCCTCCAGCATCAGGAACACCTCCCAACCGCCGGACCACCCGGCGTGATCGCCGTTTCGTCCGTACGGAGTTCGTCATCAGTACGGTACCCATGACACGGCTCGCGCGTGCGGCGAGCTGCCGTGATTAACGGCGCCAGGACGTGGGCCCCTGCCTTGTGACGAATGCCTTGCCGACTGTGGCTGCCAAGCCTGCGCGAGGCGTCCGCGATGGAAGAGGCCGCCCGTACCGTCCTGTCCGCGGAGTAAGTCAGGCCCGCGCGGTCAGGTCGGTGAGAAGGGCACGTGCCTGCGGGCTGAGGCCGTCGACGATCTCCCGGGCATAGGGCGTCTCCGGGTGGCGGATGGCAGGCCAGTCCACTGCGAGCTGTTCGATGGCTTGCTGGGTGTGGGGCAGGCCACTTCGGATGGATGGGGGCGGGACTCAGAGGAAGGGTTCTCGTCATCAGGAGCATCATCGGCGCAGGTCATCAAGGCGCTTATGGCACGCGAAGGGCACGCGCCGCGAAACTGGTCTAGACAACAAGAAAGGCCCCGGTCATTGACCTGGGCCTTCTTCGAAGAGCGGGTGACGAGAATCGAACTCGCGCTCTGAGCTTGGGAATCAAGGGTCTCGTTGTCAAAGACGGCGGCTGACCAGCAGAAACAGGAGCGTGGAGGTAGGGGGAGGCTCTCGCTGAGAACCGCAAATGACCGTTGTTGCCCGCCCTACCGGGCACGGCTCGGGCACGGTAGCGCTAGTTCAAGCAGGACATTGCGCCGCTGATGTTGCCCTGGTTCAGCTTCGGGTGAGCGGAGAGACCGATTGCAGGCGCTGCGCTCGGCCCGCTTCTCGCAAGCAGAAGTAGGGAGCGAGGGCCGCAGCGAGCACAACGAACAGATTCGTGATTACGGAAACGATCACCGGAACCACCTCCCCTGTGAGCCAAACGGCGAGCGCGAACAGCAAGGTCAAGGTGCAGAGACCAAACGCGACTTTCCGGAGCCAAGGTGCCCAACTGCGGCCTGCGATTCCGCCTTTGCATCGCCCCGACATCGGAAGGTTCCGAGAGGCCGGCGAAGCGCAGTGCCTCGCGTAGCCTACCGCCAGACAGTGTGACAAGCATCTCCGCAGGTCACGGGTGCAGGCCGGGTGTCAGGGCAGAGGGCGAGCAGTAGGAGGCTCTCGGGCGTGGCCCTCGGTAGGCGTCGATACTTGACGGTAATCTTCTATCGAACTAAAGTTCGATCCAGCCCGGTTCCAAAAATTGGCCCTCTCGTGAGGTACGATTTTTGGAACGTTGATCGGGGAGGACTGTATGGAAGCCGTGTGTCACGTTGGCGTCGATGCGACTGAGCGACTGAACACTCTTGGGCTGGTGCCGGAGGACATCTACCTGCCACTAGGTAAAGCGTCTGCGGAAGCTCGGCTCGCCACGGAGCTGGACTCCCCTGGCATGGCTGGGTACACCTTCTGGTCGCGCTGCAACCGGTTTTTCCGTGAGCAGATGATGCAAGAGCAGCGCGGATGGACGCACAGCAACTCCCAGCAGATCCTTCGTTGCATCCATCCCTCTGGGCGATTCGCGGTCACTGCGGTCAGCGCTTCGGGTTCTGTCGGAGATGAGGGCGCGTCCTGGTCGGGCGACATCCGCACCAAGAACCCGAAGGGGCCGGCCGTTGCTAAGCTAGTACAGCGCAACGGCGAACAGCTCGCCCTGTTCCACTTCCCCGGTCAGCGCTTGGAAACTCCGGACATCAACGAGATCCCGACTTGGTTCCTGCTCTATAAGTCCTCGAAAGACGGGCTTTCTTTCGAGCTGTCGCTTCCCGTTGAAATGCACGGTAAGTATGTGGATACCTGGCGCGAACGAATCATCCTGCCCGATAACCCGTTCCAGGGGCCGGGATTCGATATCAAGCGGCTTGATGAGATCGTTGAAGACGTCGCCGTTGATGTCCCGGTGGAATTCAAGGGAGCAGTTTAATCCCACGCAACTAATGGAGATGGTTTGTCATGCTGACTTCCTCGCGGCTAATTCTTGCGCGAAAGCGAAGGCGCATGACCCTTTCCAGGCTTTCGCAGCAGTCCGGTGTTTCAGTGCGCAGTCTTACGGCTTTCGAGAATGGCCACAAAGACCCAGCGCCTGAAACACTGGAGCTGCTTGCCGCAGCACTCGATTTGCCGATCTCATTTTTCTTCGCATCGGAAGTCGAAGAGATTGAGATTGACGCGCTTTCTTTTAGGGCGCTATCAAAGATGAGTGCGCTGGACAGGGATGCCGCGCGCAGTGCCGGCAGGATCGCTATTGAGATTAATCGGTGGCTCGAAGAGCGGTTCACCCTTCCAAAGTGCAATGTTCCCACGTTGCCTCATTTGGGCCCGGAAGAGGCGGCGGAACGGGTGCGTGCGCTCTGGGGTTTGGGGGAAGCCCCTATCCCGAATATGGTCCATCTTCTCGAATCGCACGGCGTTCGAGTTTTCTCCTTGGCTGCAGACTGTTCATCGGTTGACGCGTACTCTTTGCGATGGAAAGAAAAAACTCCGTTCGTGTATTTGAATCTCGAAAAGAGCGGAGAGAGGGGTAGGTTTGATGCTGCCCATGAGCTTGGTCACCTTGTTCTGCACTCGGCTCATCGAATTCCGCACGGACCGGAAGCTGAGCAAGAGGCGCAGCAATTTGCCTCTGCCTTTTTGATGCCTCGTGCTGGTGTTATTGCCCAACTGCTGCACAATGCTGATGCGCGCCGCATTTTGAGTGCGAAGAAGAAATGGAAAGTGGCGGCTGTCGCTCTTGCGTACAGGCTCAAAGATCTAAATCTAATCACTGACTGGGGATATCGAACCACGGTAAAGCAGTTGTCTCAAATGGGGTATCGGCGTGGGGAGCCGGATGGAATAATGCGAGAGACTTCTCAATTGCTGAGTAAGGTCTTCGCGGCTCTGCGTGTTGGTGGTATTTCTCCGGTTAAAATGGCGGATGATCTCCGAATTAATGTCGACGAGTTGAATCGACATGTTTTCGGTCTCGTCCCTTTGGCGCTCGATGGCGACCAGGAGCCGGGACAAGACGTAACGCGCCCGAATCTTCGCTTGGTCAGCGGATGATGCGGCATCAGCCACTTTTTTACCCACCACTCTCCCCGGCTCCCATCCCGTCCGCCTTCGACCCACACACCGTGGAGCGGTCGTGGTTCAGGGCGTCAAGGTGGAGCGCGCCACTGTACGAACGACCT
>NZ_JBSFFN010000038.1:0-88205 GCF_053596135.1 Streptomyces sp. NPDC001770
CGCATCGCCCGCAACACGCAGCTGCTCCTCCAGCAGGAGTCCGGCACCGGGCGGGTCATCGACCCGTGGGGCGGCAGCGCGTACGTGGAGAAGCTCACCCACGACCTGGCACGGCGGGCCTGGCAGCACATCGAGGAGGTCGAGGCGGCCGGCGGCATGGCGAAGGCCATCGACGCGGGCATCCCCAAGCTCCGCATCGAGGAGGCCGCCGCCCGGACCCAGGCGCGCATCGACTCGGGCCGCCAGCCCGTCATCGGCGTCAACAAGTACCGCGTGGCCACCGACGAGAAGATCGACGTCCTCAAGGTCGACAACTCCTCCGTACGCACCCAGCAGATCGAGAAGCTGCGCCGCCTGCGGGCGGAGCGGGACGAGACCGCCTGCCAGGACGCGCTGCGCGCGCTGACCGAGGCGGCGGGCCGTGCCCCGGGTCCGGACCTGGAGGGCAACCTGCTGGCGCTGGCGGTGGACGCGGCGCGTGCCATGGCGACCGTGGGCGAGATCTCGGACGCGCTGGAGAAGGTGTACGGACGCCACGCCGGGCAGATCCGTACGATCTCCGGGGTGTACCGCAAAGAGGCAGGAGAGTCCCCGTCGGTGGACCGCACCCGCGCGCTGGTCGACGCCTTCGAGGAGGCGGAGGGCCGCCGCCCGCGCATCCTGGTCGCGAAGATGGGCCAGGACGGCCACGACCGCGGCCAGAAGGTGATCGCGTCGGCCTTCGCCGACCTGGGCTTCGACGTGGACGTCGGCCCGCTCTTCCAGACGCCCGCCGAGGTGGCGCGGCAGGCGGTCGAGGCGGACGTGCACATCGTGGGCGTCTCGTCGCTGGCCGCCGGTCACCTCACGCTCGTCCCCGCGCTCCGGGAGGAGCTGGCGGCCGAGGGGCGCGAGGACATCATGATCGTGGTCGGCGGGGTGATCCCGCCGCAGGACATCGAGGCCCTGCACGAGGCGGGCGCCGCCTCGGTCTTCCCGCCGGGCACGGTCATCCCGGACGCCGCGTACGACCTGGTGCGGCGGCTCGGTGCCGCACTCGGGCACGAGCTGTGAGCCGCTGACCCGATGGCGCCGACGATCGACATCGAGAGTTACGCCAAGGGGGTGCTCGACGGGAAGCGCGCGTTCGTCGCGCGCGCGATCACCCTCGTCGAGTCCTCCCGCCCCGACCACCGGGTGCTCGCCCAGGAGTTGCTGAGCAGGCTGCTGCCGCACGCGGGCCGGGCCCGGCGGGTCGGGATCAGCGGGGTGCCGGGGGTCGGCAAGTCGACCTTCATCGACGCGCTCGGCACCCTGCTGACGGGGCTGGGGCACCGGGTCGCGGTGCTCGCGGTGGACCCGTCGTCCACCCGTACCGGCGGCTCCATCCTGGGCGACAAGACGCGGATGGAGCGCCTCGCGGTGGACCCGCACGCGTTCGTCCGCCCGTCGCCCTCCGCGGGCACGCTGGGCGGGGTGGCGAAGGCGACCCGCGAGTCCATGGTGGTGATGGAGGCGGCGGGTTACGACGTGGTGCTCGTGGAGACGGTCGGGGTCGGCCAGTCGGAGACCGCGGTGGCCCGCATGGTCGACACCTTCCTGCTGCTCACCCTGGCGCGTACGGGTGACCAGCTCCAGGGCATCAAGAAGGGCGTCCTGGAGCTGGCGGACGTCATCACGGTGAACAAGGCGGACGGCCCGCACGAGCGCGAGGCGCGCTCGGCCGCGCGCGAACTGGCGGGTGCCCTGCGGCTGATGCACCCCGCCGACGCGGCGTGGACCCCTCCGGTCCTCACCTGCAGCGCCCGTGAGGCGACGGGCCTGGACACGGTGTGGGAGAGCCTGGAGCAGCACCGCACGCTGCTGGACTCGACGGGGCGGCTGACGGCGAAGCGCAGCGAGCAGCAGGTGGACTGGACGTGGAGCATGGTCCGGGACGAGCTGCTGGAGAGCCTGCGCTCCCATCCGGACGTACGGGCGCGTGCGCCGGAGCTGGAACGGCGGGTCCGCGAGGGTGAGCTGACGGCCACACTCGCCGCCGAGGAGATCCTCACGGCGTTCCGGGGCGGCTCCGGGGGCCGGTGACGGTGGCCGTCCGACCCCGGACGAAGATCTGACGGGCCTGCGGGGGCGGCCTTCCGAGCCGTCGTGCGGACATGTGTCCGTGCGACGGCCCGGCGTTCCGGCCCCGCGCGTTCCGGCCCCGTCCGGAGAACGACCCCGTTCCCTCCGGCCGCTCGTCGTGGTACTCTCCGGAAAAGCACTCGTGTACGTCCCCATCGGGACGCCGGTGCCGGTTCCCCCTCACCGCTGTCGCACCTGTCGATTCACGACCCGCGATTCAGCTCTTCCCGAGCAGCTCTTCTTCTTTCTCCCCGTGTGCGTCGATCCGGTCCGCCACATCCGTGGCCCGCCGCCGCTACGCGATCCCCTCGTCGGGACACCGGTGCACGCGGTGCACGTCGAGGCGTGTACGTACCGCCTCCCGCCGCCCGCACCGGGCCCGCACCCCCTTCCGTCCCCGAAAGGACACTCCCATGACCACCACACTCGAACGCCCCGTATCCGCCCAGCACGCACCCGTCGCCGCCGCCGGTGTCCTCGACACCTCACAGGGCGGGCACGGGCTGCTGCGCGGGCCGCACGGCCACCCCTCACCCGGCGACGTCCGCGTCCCGCCCGCGCTGATCGGCCGGTACGGGCTGCGCACGGGCGACTTCGTGAAGGGCGGCTGCGACCGGCCGGGCACGCTCACCGTCGTCGATCGCGTCAACGGGCTGCCCCCGCAGGCCCTTCGCTCACGGCCGCACTTCCACGAGCTGACGCCGCTGCACCCCCGGGACCGGCTTCGCCTGGAGACCCGTGCGGGCGGGCCCGCACCGCGCCTGGTCGATCTGATCGCGCCGGTCGGCAAGGGGCAGCGCGGTCTGATCGTCGCCCCGCCGAAGACCGGCAAGACGGTGCTGCTCCAGCAGCTCGCGGCCGCCGTCGCGACGAACCACCCGGAGTGCCATCTCATGGTGGTGCTGCTCGACGAACGCCCCGAGGAGGTCACGGACATGCGCCGCTCCGTGCGGGGCGACGTGCTCGCCTCCACCTTCGACCGCCCGGCGAAGGAGCACATCGCACTGGCCGACCTCGCCGTGGAGCGCGGCAAGCGGCTCGTCGAGCAGGGGCAGGACGTCGTCATCCTCCTCGACTCACTCACCCGGCTCTGCCGCGCCCACAACAACGCGGCGGGCCCCGGCGGGCGCACGCTGAGCGGGGGCGTCGACGCGGCGGCGCTCCAAGGACCCAAGAAGCTCTTCGGCGCGGCGCGGCTGACCGAGGAGGGCGGCTCGCTGACCATCCTGGCGACGGCGCTGGTGGAGACCGGTTCGCGCGCGGACGACTTCTTCTTCGAAGAACTCAAGGGCACCGGCAACATGGAGCTCCGTCTGGACCGCGCGCTCGCCGACCGCCGTATCTTCCCGGCGGTGGACATCGCGCCCTCCGGTACGCGGCGCGAGGAACTGCTCCTCTCCGAGGCGGAGTTGACGGCGGTACGCGGACTGCGGCGCGCCCTGCACGGCCGGGACAGCCGGTCCGCGCTCGAGGCCGTACTGGACAAGGTCCGCCGGACGCCCGACAACGCGGCCTTCCTCCGCCAGGTGCACCAGACGGTCCCCGGCGCCTGAACACGCCCCGGTGCACGCCCGCTCGACGGGCCCGCCCTGGACCTGCGGCTGGACCGGCTGGAGCGGCTGGAGCACGGGCCTGGATGCCGCCGCTGGATGCCTGCGGCCACTTGACCTCATGTTCGCTTGAGGTTCTACGCTCAATCCCACCTGGCGCGTTACCCGGATGGGGGCAGATCGATGGAGTACTCGCACAGCGACGCCGAACTGGTCGAGCAGCCGATCGGCTACTGGAGCTGGGCCGCTCACAAAGCGGTCGTCACGAACATCCGCGCGGGGCTTGCGGAGTTCGGTGTCACCCAGCCCCAGTGGTGGGTTCTGAACCAGGTCGCCGCCGACGAGAACGGCCGGACCCGCGCGCAGGTGACGGCCGTCCTGCAGGGCTATTTGGACGTGGGAGCCTCACTCGCGAACGAGATCGACGGCCTCCTCGGCCGGCACCTGCTCACGCTCGACGGTGAAGACCGTCTACGACCGACCTCCGAGGGGGACGCGGTCCGGCGCCGGTGCGCCCAGCGCCAGACGGAGATGCGGAAGCAGGCCCACGACGGCATTACCGATGAGGAGTACGTGATCACCCTGAAGGTGCTGCAGCGGATGATCCACAACGTCGGAGGCGAGGCGTGGCACCACTGAGGGGCCGGTCCGCCACCGCTGTACCGTGTCGCCGTGATCCCGTGCGCCGCGGCCTTGCCGGCCGGGGCTCCGTTCACGGCTCCGACGGCGGACTCGGGCGCGCCGGACGACCGGACGGCAGGGAAGCCGGCGGCCCACCGATGCTGGAGACGGTGAGAACGTGCCCGCCTCCCTGCGCCCTGAGCAGTGGCGGCACCGCCTGAACGGCCGACGGGCGCCAAGGACGTTCGCGCCGAATTCCACCTTCACCCCGTCGAGGTCCAGTTCCCCGACCGCGCCCGGCTCCGGAACACGCAAGTCCGGCTGACACCCGGCCGGGACCTCGGCACACTGGAGCCCATGCGGTACGAGGAGAAGGCCAAGACAGCCGCGGCGAGGGCCTTGGCCGCGGTGTCCATCGTCATCTGCTCACCCGCGCTGCTGATCGCCGGAGCGCCGATCCGCCGCCGCTACCGCCGCCGCATCCTCCGGGACGGGGCCCCGCCGGTCCTGGACAAGGAGCGGGGACAGGCCAGCGTCCACCGGTTCGTGGTCACCGGCCCGCTTCTCGACCGGCTGTGCCGGCCCACGGAGTCACTCGCCCGTCCCGTATCGCGCCGAGGCCGACCGGCATGCGCGAAGAGAGCAGCCGGTGGTTGAGATCCGCATGGGGGCGTCCATGGGGCGCGGCCGGGGCGCCCTCACGGCGTGTCCCCTTCTTCCATCGCGGTGGGTCGTCCCGGAAGCGGCCAGGACTCCGCCCGGCCGGCCCGCATCGTCACGTCCGGCCGGGGCACGTGGATCCGAACACCGTTCGCTGTCCACCCACCCGTCGAAGCCGGACGACGAATGACATCCTTGAGAATCGGCTTTCCGGGAAACCACTCCCCCGCAGGAGGCACCCACCCATGACCCACCGTTCCGCCGTCGCCCTGGCCGGTCTGCTGGCCGGCGCGGGAGCGCTGCATCTCGCGGTGCCCCGCCCCTTCGACTCGCTCGTCCCGAGCGCGCTGCCGGGAAGCCCCCGCACCTGGACGTACGCGAGCGCCGGCGTCGAACTCGCCCTCGCGGCGGGCGTTCTCGCCCCGCGCACCCGTCGCGCCGCAGCTCTCGGGGCCGCCGCCTTCTTCGTGGGCGTACTGCCGGGCAACGTGAAGATGGCGGTCGACTGGCGCCACCGCCCGGCTCCGCAGCGCGCCGTCGCCTACGCGCGCGTCCCGCTCCAGGTGCCCCTGGTGCTGTGGGCCCGCCGGGTCGCCCGGGAGGCGTGAACCACCCGCCGGGACACCGGCACACCCGGCCCGGCCGTCGTGCCTGTCACGCCGTCACATGGGCGAGGAAGGCGGCGAGGTTCGCCGTGGTACGCGCGATCTTCTCCTCCAGGGTGAGCGACTCGCTCAGCCGGGCGCCGGGGCCCGCGTCCTTCTTGCCCCGGACGTACAGGGAGCAGGAGAGGTCGCTGCAGAGGTAGGCGCCCACCGAGTTGCCCTGCTGCCCCGCCTTGCCCGCCTTCGGCGCGACCATCAGGGAGACGCCGCCCGTGTGGGTGGTCAGGCACACGGAGCACATGCTCCGCCGCTGCCGGCCGGGCACCGCGCCGGGACAGCGCAGCACGATGGCCTTGGGGCGGCCCTCCGACTCCGTGACGAGGTAGGCCCGGTCGGGCGCCTGGGGGTCGCGCCAGCCGAGGAAGTCCAGATCGGCCCATGCGCGGTCCGCCAGATCGCGCGGAACCGCCAGACGCTTCGCCTCGCCCTTGCTGCAGTTCACGAACGCGGCGCGGATCTCTTGCTCAGTCAGCGGATTCATGAACGACATGCTAATTTGCCTAAAGTCTATAGGCAAATGATTATGCCGTTCAGGCAGAGACGTACAGGCAGAGAGGGCAGGCCATGGCACGCGCGGGACTCACCACGGAACGACTGGTCCGGGCGGGTGCGGAGCTGGCCGACACCGCAGGCTTCGACCAGGTGACCCTTTCGGCGCTCGCCCGGCAGTTCGACGTCAAGGTCGCGAGCCTCTACTCACACCTGAAGAACTCCCAGGAGCTCAGGACACGGATCGCCCTGCTCGCACTGGAGGAGATGGCCGACCGGGTCGCCGCGGCCCTGGCGGGGCGCGCCGGGCGGGACGCACTGGCCGCCTTCGGCAACGCCTACCGCGACTACGCCCGCGAACATCCCGGCCGCTACGCGGCGGCACAGCTCAGGCTCGACCCGGAGACGGCAGCCGCGAGCGCGGGGCCCCGGCACGCGCGGATGACACGGGCCATCCTGCGGGGCTACGACCTGACGGAGCCGGACCAGACACATGCAGTCCGTCTGCTGGGCAGCGTGTTCCACGGTTACGTCGGCCTGGAGTCGACCGGGGGCTTCAGCCACTCCGCTCCCGACTCCCAGGAGAGCTGGAACTGGGCCCTGGACCGGCTCGACGTACTCCTGCGGAACTGGACCGCCCCCTGAGCCGCGTTCGGCACCCGCCGTCCACCACCGACCTTCACCGTCCGCCACCCGACCGACAGGCTGAGATCCTTGAGCACTCCACCGAGCACCTCGCACCGCTGGATCACCACACCCCTCACCGCCGCACTCCTGCGGGGCGCACTCGATCTGGAGCACACCGCGCACGGCGTCCTCCCGCACCGGCTGCCGGCGTGGGCCCGCGCCCAGTACGCCGACCCCCAGCTGGCCTCGGCCGAGTCCCAGCCCTCCGGGGTCCGGCTGGCCTTCCGTACCCCGGCCACCGCCCTGGAGCTGGACACCCTGCCCACCAAGCGGGCCTACGCGGGTGCGCCGCCGCGCCCGGACGGGGTGTACGACCTGCTCATCGACGGCCGCCCGGCGGGCCGGGCCACCGCGTCCAACGGCAACACCGTGATCGTCGACATGGCCACCGGATCGGCCGAGCACCGGCCGGGACCGGTCGCCACGATCCGCTTCGACGAACTGCCCGAGGGCGACAAGGACGTCGAGATCTGGCTCCCGCACAACGAGACCACCGAGCTGGTCGCCCTGCGCACCGACGCCCCCGTCGAGCCGGCGCCCGACCGGGGCCGGCGGGTGTGGCTGCACCACGGGAGCTCGATCAGCCACGGTTCCGACGCGGCGAGCCCCAGCGCCATCTGGCCGGCGCTCGCCGCGCGCCTCGGCGGTGCGGAGCTGATCAATCTGGGGCTGGCCGGCAGCGCCCTGCTCGACCCGTTCACCGCGCGCGCCCTGCGGGACACCCCGGCCGACCTGATCAGCCTCAAGATCGGCATCAATCTGGTCAACACCGATGCGATGCGTCTGCGTGCCTTCACCCCCGCCGTCCACGGGTTCCTCGACACGATCCGCGAGGGCCACCCCACGACCCCGCTGCTGCTGGTCTCGCCGATCCTCTGCCCGATCCACGAGGACACCCCGGGCCCGAGCGCACCGGACCTCTCCCAGCTGAGCACCGGCCGGCTGAGGTTCGTCGCCATGGGAAACGCCGCCGAGACCGCGGCCGGAAAGCTGACGCTCACCGTCGTACGGGAGGAGCTGGCCCGGATCGTCGAACAGCGGTCCGCCGACGACCCGCATCTGTACTACCTCGACGGCCGCGCGCTCTACGGCTCCGCCGACACGGACGAGATGCCGCTGCCGGACCAGCTGCACCCCGATGCCGCGACCCACCGCCTCATGGGCGAGCGGTTCGCGGCGCTGGCCTTCGCGGGTGACGGACCGTTCGCGGGGCCGCGCACCTGACACCGGGTTCGCCACCCGGGCGTCGCACGGGGGCACGCGGGATTCGCCACCCGCGTGCCCCCGTGCCCCGAGCGCCCGTCGGCGGTGCCGGAACACGCGGGTGCGGCCGGCCCCGCCACACCAGGACCGGCCGCTCCTGCGGGTTCAGCCCGCGGCGCCCAGGACCGTCGAGACGAGGGCGCGGGCCTCGTCCTGGACCCGGCTCAGGTGGTCGGGGCCCTGGAAGCTCTCCGCGTACACCTTGTACACGTCCTCCGTGCCGGAGGGGCGGGCGGCGAACCAGGCGCTGTCGGTGCAGACCTTGAGCCCGCCGATGGCCGCACCGTTGCCCGGCGCCTCGGTGAGGACCGCGGTGATGGCCTCGCCCGCGAGGGTGTCGGCGGTGACCTGCTCGGGCGAGAGCTTGGCCAGGACAGCCTTCTCCTGGCGGGTGGCGGGAGCATCGACGCGCGCGTAGGCGGGGTCGCCGAAGCGGGTGGTGAGTTCCGCGTAGTGCTGCGACGGGGTGGAGCCGGTGACGGCGGTGATCTCGGAGGCCAGCAGGGCGAGCAGGATGCCGTCCTTGTCGGTGGTCCACACCTGGCCGTCGCGCCGCAGGAACGAGGCACCGGCGGACTCCTCGCCGCCGAAGCCGAGGCTGCCGTCGAAAAGTCCGTCGACGAACCACTTGAAGCCGACCGGCACCTCCACCAGCGGACGGCCGAGGTCGGCGGCGACCCGGTCGATCATCGAGGAGGAGACCAGCGTCTTGCCGATGCCGGTCCCGGCGGGCCAGCCGTCGCGGTGGGTGTAGAGGTACTGGATGGCGACGGCCAGATAGTGGTTCGGGTTCATCAGCCCGCCGTCCGGGGTGACGATGCCGTGCCGGTCGGCGTCGGCGTCGTTGCCGGTGGAGATGGCGTACGTGTCGCGCTGGGCGATGAGCGAGGCCATGGCGTACGGCGACGAGCAGTCCATCCGGATCTTGCCGTCCCAGTCCAGCGTCATGAAGCGCCAGGTGGGGTCGGCGAGCGGGTTGACCACCGTGAGGTCGATGCGGTGGGTCTCCGCGATGCGGCCCCAGTAGCCGACGGACGCGCCGCCGAGCGGGTCGGCTCCGATCCGGATGCCCGCGTCACGGATCGCGTCCAGGTTCAGTACGGACGGCAGGTCGTCGACGTACCCGCCCAGGAAGTCGTGGCGTCCGGTCGTCCCGGCGGCCAGCGCGCGGGCGTAGGGAACACGGCGCACCTCCTTCAGCCCGCCCGCGATGAGCTCGTTGGCGCGGTCCTGGATCCAGGAGGTGGCGTCCGAGCCCGCCGGTCCGCCGTTCGGCGGGTTGTACTTGAACCCGCCGTCGGCGGGCGGGTTGTGCGACGGGGTGACGACGATCCCGTCGGCCAGTCCGTCCGTCCGGCCCCGGTTGTACGTCAGGATCGCGTGCGAGACCGCCGGGGTCGGGGTGTAGCCGTCCTCGGAGTCGATGAGGACGGTGGCGCCATTGGCGGCGAGCACCTCCAGGGCGGTGACCCGGGCGGGCTCCGACAGCGCGTGGGTGTCCACGCCGAGGAAGAGCGGCCCGTCCGTGCCCTGCCGGGTGCGGTACTCGCAGATCGCCTGGGTGGTGGCGGCGATGTGGTCCTCGTTGAACGCGGTCGCGAGCGCGGAGCCGCGGTGCCCGGACGTGCCGAAGGCCACCCGCTGGCCGGGCTCGGCCGGATCGGGGTGGAGAGCGTAATAGGCCGTCACCAGCTTTGCCACGTCGACCAGGTCGTCGGAAGCTGCCGGTTCGCCGGCCCGTGCGTGCACCATCGGTTCTCCTCGTTCGTCGGTGGTGGTCGTCCGCCCTCCGGCCGGGGCGGTGTCCCGGCCGGAGGGCGGACGATCACCACGATTTGTACCCGATGACCGCCCTTCCCTCCCGCACTGGCGTCCGGTTTCCGTCGCCGGCGAACGCGACGTTCCTCACGCCCGCTCCCCCGCCGGCGCCCGCAGGGACAGTTCCGTACCCGGCCACCGCGACCTCAGCCACCGGTCGTGGCTGGCAACCACGACGGTCCCGGGGCCGGTGCCCAGCGCTTCCTCCAACTCGTCGGCGAGCCGGGGCGAGAGATGGTTGGTCGGCTCGTCGAGCAGCAGCAGGTCCGGCGGGTCGGCGACGAGCAGCGCGAGGGCGAGCCGACGGCGCTGACCGGCCGACAGCTCGCCGACCCTGCTGTCGAGATCCCGCGCGGCGAAGAGCCCCAGGGCGGCGAGCGGGACGCGTGCGGACCGTTCCTCGCCGAGCCCGAGGGCGTACGTCTCGGCGACGGTACGGCCGGGGTGCTCGAACACCGTGTCCTGGGCGAGCAGTCCGGTCCGGAGCCCCTCCCGGCGCCGCACCCGGCCCGCGGGGGCCACGAGTGCGCCCGCCAGCACCGCGAGGAGGGTCGACTTGCCCGCGCCGTTCGGGCCGGTGACCAGCAGGCGGTGGCCGGGGTGGAGGTCCAGGCGGTCGAGGGTGAGGCGTCCCGGCACCCGGACCTCCCGGAGGGTGAGCAGCGGGGCGTCGTCCGCGGGCGGGGCGACGGGTTCGGCGGCCGGCTGCTCGGGGGTACGGAAGCGCAACGGCTCCGGTGGCGCGGGGACCCGCTGCCGCTCCAGTTCGCCGAGCCGGCGGGCGGCGTTGCGCACCCGCCGGGCGATCTGGTTCTGGACGCGGCCCCCGGAGTGGCCGTACCCCATCTTCTCGTTGTCGCGCGGCCCCCGGTCCGGGGCGACACGGTGGGCCGTGACCTCCACCGCGCCGCGCAGCTCGGCGAGTTCCTTCTCCTCCTCCTCGAAGCGGCGCTGCCAGCTCTCCCGGGCGGCCCGCCGCAGGCCCTGGTAGGCGGTGTAGCCGCCGCCGTAGTGGACCGGCCCCCGGACGGCGGGGTCGAGGTCGATGAGATCCGTGCAGACGGCGTCGAGGAACGCCCGGTCGTGCCCCGCCACCACGACGGTTCCGGGCATCTCGCACAGCCGCCGCTCCAGGAACGCGGCGGCCTCGTCGTCCAGGTGGTTGGTGGGCTCGTCGAGGAGGAGTGCGGTGGGCCGGCGGATCAGCAGCGCCGCCAGGGCGAGCCGTCCGCGCTGGCCGCCGGAGAGGGAGCCGAGGGTGCGGTCGCGGGCCAGGGTCCCGATGCCGAGTCCGTCGAGGACGAGCCCGGCGCGCCGGTCGGCGTCCCACGCCTCGTGCTCCTCGGCCTGTTCCAGGCACTGCGCGTACCGGGCGAGGAGGTCGGCGTGGCCGGGGGCGCCCTCCGGTGCGGCGGCGATCTCCTGGGAGAGCAGGTCGAGTCGGGCGAGGTCCGCGCGGGACTCGGCGAGGGCGTCGTCCAGCACCTCGGTGAGGGTCGCGCCGCCCCCGTACGGCATCTCCTGGTGGAGGTGACCGAGGCCGGCGGGGCGGACGACGGTGCCGGAGTCGGCTTCGACCACCCCGGCGAGGACTCGTAGCAGGGTGGATTTACCGGCGCCGTTCTCCCCGATCAGGCCGATGCGGCGGCCGGGGGCGGCGGTGAGGGAGACGCCGTCGAGCACCCGGCGTCTTCCGAGCGTGACGACGAGGTCGTGGGCGAGCAGGGCGGGTCGGCTCATGGGATCACCTGGGTTCGGTCGGTCGCGGGGCCCGCAGGGCATGGCCTCGTGCGAGAGGCCCTGGCGCGCGGACGGGGAAACACCGGGCGGTCAGTGCGCGCCGGGTGCGTCCGCCTCCGTGAGTCGTCCGCCGGCCAGGCGCAGCCGCCGGTTCACCCCGATCTCCGCGAGGAAGCGCTCGTCGTGGCTGACGACCACGAAGGCCCCCTGGTAGGCGTCGAGCGCGCTCTCCAGCTGGCCGACGCTCACCAGGTCGAGGTTGTTGGTGGGTTCGTCCAGCAGCAGGAGTTGCGGCGCGGGTTCGGCGTAGAGGACGCAGGCGAGGGTGGCGCGCAGCCGCTCGCCGCCCGAGAGCGCCGGGACGGGAAGATGGGCACGCGGGCCCCTGAAGAGGAAGCGGGCCAGCAGGTTCATCCGCTCCGCCTCCGGCAGCGCGGGCGCGAAGGCCGCGAAGTTCTCGGCGACGGTACGCCCGGAGTCGAGGAGATCGAGGCGCTGGGAGAGGTAGGCGATGCGGCCGTCGGCCCGCCGCAGGGTCCCGCCCTCCGGCGCCTGATCGCCCTGGACGATCCGCAACAGGGTCGATTTGCCAGACCCGTTGGAGCCGGTGAGCGCGATGCGCTCGGGCCCGCGGATCTCGAGGTCCACTCCGTCCCCGGCGAACAGCTCCCGGTCGCCCCGGCGGACCCGGACGCCCTCGCCGAGGAAGACGGTCCGTCCGGCGGGTACACGGGTCTCGGGGAGTTCCAGGGTGATCCGCTGGTCGTCCCGCAGGGCGCGGCCCGCCTCGTCGAGCCGGGTCCGGGCGTCCCCGACGCGGGCGGCGTGCATGCCGTCCGCCTTGGCCGCAGACACCTGGGCGCTGCGCTTCAGTCCGCCCGCCACGATCTTGGGCAGCCCGGCGCTCCTGATGTTCCGGGCGGCGTTGCTGGAGCGGCGCTGGGCACGCTCGCGGGCCTGCTGCATCTCCCGCTTCTCCCGCTTCACCTCCTGCTCGGCGCTGCGGACGTTCTTCTCGGCGACCTCCCGCTCGGCGCGCACCATCTCCTCGTAGGCCGTGAAGTTCCCTCCGTGGAAACGGACTTCGCCCCGGTCGAGTTCGGCGATGCGGTCCATGCGGTCGAGCAGTCCGCGGTCGTGGCTGACCACGAGGAGGCAGCCGTTCCACTCCTCGATCACGGTGTAGAGCTTCTGGCGCGCGTCGAGGTCGAGGTTGTTGCTCGGTTCGTCCAGGAGGAGCACGTCGGGGCGCCGCAGGAGCTGAGCCGCGATCCCGAGCGAGACGATCCGGCCGCCGCTGAGGGTGTCCAGAGGCTGCGTCAGGTCGACGTCTTCGAGGCCGAGGCGGTCGAGTTGCGCCCGTGTGCGCTCCTCGATGTCCCAGTCGTCGCCGATCACCGCGAAGAGTTCCTCGCTCGTGTCGCCGGACTCGATGGCGTCGAGGGCGCGGATCACCGGGGCGACGCCGAGCACCTCAGCCACGGTGAGGCCGCCGGTGAGCGGCAGGTCCTGCGGGAGGTGGCCGAGCACTCCGTTCACGGAGACGGAGCCCCGGGCCGGCCGGTACTCACCGGCGATCAGCTTCAGCAGGGTGCTCTTGCCCGCGCCGTTCGGCGCGACGAGTCCGGTACGGCCGGCGCCCACGGTGAAGGAGAGGTCCTGGAAGACGGGGGTGCCGTCGGGCCAGGCGAAGGTGAGGTCGGAGCAGGTGAGGAACGATGCGGACATGGAGAAGTCCTTGCGACGTGATGCGGGCGCGCGTCGACGGCGGCCGCCCGGCGGCGAACAGGGGTGGGGGTACGACAACGGGGACCATCACAGCGGCGCGGACGCGCGCCTGCCGGTGGCCGATCACCTTCGGGTGTCACCCGGAGATGTCGTCGTCACCCTTCACAGCTGCTCTCCTTCATCGGTGATCACATCGCTGATCACGTGCCTTTCACGATAACAGCCGAGCCCGGCCGGGTCTCGGGAATTGTCGGCGGAGCGGAAGGAGCACCGCCGCACCCACGCACCCGGCCGTCCCAACCCCCGCACCCGGGCCGTCTCAGCAGGTCAGCGCGTCGGTCACCGGGACGGCAGCCTCCCCGGTACGGGCCGCCCGGCGCCCGGCCATCCGGCATCCGAGGCAGTCCGGGTGCCCCGCCCGGGCCCGGGTGTCACGTACGCGCCAGCTCCATTCCTCCGCGGGCCGCGGGCCACCGGGTTTGCCCCAGCCCGCCAGATGCAGCAGCCAGGTGACGACACCCGCAGCGACGGTCACCGCCCCGGCCAGCAGCACACCGGACGGAGAGGCCACGCAGACGGCGGCCCCGGCACCCGCGGCACCGACGATCGCGAGCGCCGTTCCGGTCCACCCCGCCAGGGTGTGGCCGAGGTCGACATCACCGTGTGCGCTCATCGCTTTCTCCGTCCAGGAAAATGGCAGCAGCAGGCTCCGCAGAGATATCTCATCTCACGAGCTAAGTAACTTAGATGCTAAGGAGAATGCTCGTGGAGGGCAAGCCCCGCCCCGATGCCTCGGCCGAGCAGGCGCTTCAGCGCATGGACCGGTTCGTCGCGCTGAGCCTCGTGGGCCAGAGCGACGTCGCCCAGTCGCTGGGGCTCAACGTCACGGATCTGACCTGCCTCGGGCACATCCTCGGGGCGGGCCCCGAGGCTCTGACCGCGGGCGACCTCGCCGAACGCGCCGATCTCACGACCGGCGCCATCACGGGCGTGCTCAACCGGCTGGAGCGCGCGGGCTTCGCCCGCCGACAGCCCGATCCCGGCGACCGCCGCCGGGTCCGGATCGTCGCCGACGAGTCCGCGGCGGGCCGGGTGGTAGCGGTGTACGAACCCTTCTACCGGCGGCTGACGGCCCTCTTCGCCGACTACTCGCCCGCGGAGACCGCGGTGCTGGCGGACTGGTTCGCCCGTGCCGCCGACGAGATGCGCGCCCATCTCGCGGAATTGCGGGGCTGAGGGCCTCCCGGCAGCGACGGAGCGCCGCCCCTGCGGACTCCCCCGGCTACCCCGGATACGCGGATCGGGTACGACCCCGGCCGTGACCCGCCGGACACCACGCGAGCCGCCCGCCGGCGAAGCCGTGCCGGCCCCCGTGGTGGGGCGGCACCGCTTCGCCGGCGGGCACTGGCATTCGTACCGCGGTCGCCTACAGCTGCGGGTAGATGTCCCCGCTGCTCAGTCCGGACTGCTGCTCGCTGCGGTCGCGCATCTTGCGGGCCTTGTCCGCGAGTCGCTGCCGCTCCTCGGGGTCCTTCGCCTTCTCGGCGGCATCGCTCAGCTGCTGGGCCTTGTCCCGCATCTGGCGGGCCAGCTTGGCGGGTTCGTCCGCTCCGCTCATCACCACTCCTCGTCCGCTGGGCATCCGACGCCCCCAGCGAAGCAGCAGGACGGGGCGGACGCATCTCGGCGGGCCGGTGCGGACCGGCTGCCGCCCTGCCGGGGGCTACTCCCCGGCGGTTTCCTCGGTTCCGGGGATCTCGGCCCGGGGAAGCCTGGTGGCGGTGTAATCCGCCACGGCGGCCTTCAGGCCGATGTCGTGCTGGGCGCGCTCGGAGAGGAACCACCGGTGCTCCAGCAGCTCGTGGTAGAGCTCGGCCGGGTCCATCGAGCCCCGGAGGTCGAGCGGGACGGCACGGACCGTGGGCCTGAACTGGTCGCGGACCCAGCGGTGCGCGAGGACCTCGGTACGCGCCCCGAGCGGGTCGCCGGGGGCGTAGTCGTCCTGGGTCGCCATCCAGCTCTCCAGGTCGTTGAGGAGCCGCCGCGCCTGGTTCTCCTCGGTGTCGAGCCCGGTCAGCCGCAGCAGCTGGCGCTGGTGGTGGCCGGCGTCGACGACCTTGGGCACGAAGGTGACGGTGTCGCCGTCCGGCGAGTTGACGATCTGCATCTCGGCGACGTCGAAGCCCATCTCGTTGAGCCGGCGCACCCGTCGCTCGATGTAGTGGTACTTGCCCGCCGGGTAGACGGAGGTACGGGTCAGCTCCTGCCACAAGGCGGTGTACCGCCGGGAGATCTCGGCGCCGAACGCGATCGGGTCCACCGAGGGGTGGAGCGCTCCGGCGGCCTCCAGGTCGAGCATCTCGCCGCTGATGTTGACGCGGGCGAGGTCGATGTCGTACTCCCGCTGGCCGTCGCTCAGCCGCTCGTGGGTCTCGCCGGTCTCGGCGTCCACGAGGTAGGCGGCGTAGGCACCCGCGTCACGCCGGAAGAGGGTGTTCGAGAGCGAGCAGTCGCCCCACGCGAATCCGACGAGGTGCAGCCGGACGAGGAGGACCGCGAGTGCGTCCATCAGCCGGTGCACGGTGGACGGGCGCATCGTGGTCTCGAACATCGAGCGGTAGGGCAGCGAGCCGTTGAGGTGCCGGGTGATCAGTACGGGCTCCAGCGGCTCCCCGTCGGCGCCGACCCGCCCGGTGACCACGGCGAGCGGGTCGACCGCGGGTATCCCGAGCCGGTCGAGGGTGCGGAGCTGGTCGTACTCGCGTACGGCGGGGCGCTCGGCGAGTTCCTTGACGGCGATCACGTCGGCTCCGGCGCGGGCGTAGCGCACCACGTGCCGGGAGATGCCGCGCGGCAGCGGTACGAGGTACCTCTCCGGCCACTCCTCCAGCGGCAGGTGCCACGGCAGCTCCAGGAGGAGTGCCGGGTGTTCCGGGTTGGTGGCGCTGATCTGCAAAGCCATGGCTCGCCTCGCTCGTACGGGTGCGGGGCCACCAGTGTGCGGGACGGCTTCCGGCGTACCGAGGGGCGGGGTCGTACGGTGGCCGCTCTAACAGTCCCCGTCTTCGGCGCCCGGGTGTGCCGTGTGGTCGGGGTGGCCCCGGGTCCGGCGGGCCTCCTTCAGCTCCGCCTCGTACAAGTGGACCCGTCCGGCGGCGAGTTCGTCGACCAGGCGCCGCTCGATCTCGGCGAAGGGCCGGTAGTACGTGCGGTCGTACTCCTCGACGATCTGGAAGGTCCAGCGGCCGGGGACGACGTTGCGGCCCACGATCTCCCGCTCGACCAGGTCCGCCGCCGGGTCGTGGCCGGCCTCGCGGAGCAGGCGTACCGCTTCGTCGAGCTGGAAGTCGGCGCCGCCGGTGAGCTGGTGGAACGTGTAGAGGGCGCCCCGGGCGCGCTCGGTGGTCTCCAGCGCCTCGGACAGTGCGCCCAGGGCACGGACGGTTCCGTCGCTCACCCCTTGGGGCCGGGTGTGGGAGGGGTCGGGGCGGTCGGCTCGCTCGTCGCTCATGCACGGTACCTGCCCGCACGGCGGTGTCCCGGCAGGGCATCGGGCGGGGCCTCCACCCGATCGGGCGAGCGAGACGGTGCAGGCCCCGCGCCGGGGACCGGGCGGGGCGCGGACCGTACCGACAGGGTGCCGCCGGCCTGGATCAGAGGGCGGTCATGACGTGCTTGATCCGGGTGTAGTCCTCGAAGCCGTACGCGGAGAGGTCCTTGCCGTAACCGGACTTCTTGAACCCGCCGTGCGGCATCTCGGCGACCAGTGCCATGTGGCTGTTGATCCAGACGCAGCCGAAGTCGAGGTTCTTCGACATCCGCATCGCGCGGGCGTGGTCCTTGGTCCACACCGAGGAGGCGAGCGCGTACTCGACGCCGTTGGCGAACTCCAGCGCCTGTGCCTCGTCGGTGAAGGACTGCACCGTCATGACGGGGCCGAAGACCTCGTTCTGGATGATCTCGTCGTCCTGGCGCAGGCCGGAGACGACGGTCGGCGCCCAGAAGTAGCCCTGGTCGCCGACGCGGTGGCCGCCCGCCTCGACGGTGGCGTGCGCCGGGAGGCGGTCGATGAACCCGCTGACCTGGGCGAGCTGGTTGGCATTGTTGAGGGGGCCGTAGAGCACGTCCTCGTCGTCCGGCAGGCCGGTCCTGGTGCCCTTGGCCGCCGCTGCCAGGGCCTCGACGAACGCGTCGTGCACCGACTCGTGCACCAGCACCCGGGTCGCCGCCGTGCAGTCCTGGCCGGCGTTGAAGAAGCCGCCGACGATCAGGTCCTCCACGGCCTTCTCCAGGTCCGCGTCCTCGAAGACGACCGCGGGGGCCTTGCCGCCGAGCTCCAGGTGGACGCGCTTGACGTCCTTGGCCGCCGAGGCGGCGACCTGCATGCCGGCCCGTACGGAACCGGTGATCGAGGCCATCGCCGGGGTCGGGTGCTCCACCATCATGCGGCCGGTCTCGCGGTCGCCGCAGACGACGTTGAAGACACCGGGCGGCAGATCCATCTCCGCCAGCACGCCACCGATGATCTCGGCGATCAGCACGGTCGACGCGGGGGTGGTGTCGGAGGGCTTGATGACGACGGCGTTGCCCGCGGCCAGGGCCGGGGCGAACTTCCAGACCGCCATCAGCAGCGGGTAGTTCCAGGGGGCGACCTGGGCGCAGACGCCGACCGGCTCGCGCCGGATGATGGAGGTCATGCCCTCCATGTACTCGCCGGCCGAGCGGCCCTCCAGCATCCGGGCGGCGCCCGCGAAGAAGCGGATCTGGTCGATGGCGGGGGCGAGTTCCTCGCTCCGGGTCAGGTGGAGCGGCTTGCCGGTGTCGCGGCTCTCGGCGGCGACGAGCTCGTCGGCCCGTGCCTCCATCGCGTCGGCGATCCGGAGCAGGGCGCGCTGGCGCACGGCGGGGGTGGTGTCGCGCCACACCGGGAACGCCGCCGCGGCGGCGGCCATGGCGGCGTCGACGTCGGCCTGGCCGGAGAGCGGCGAAGTCGCGTAGACGTCACCGGTGGTGGGGTCCACCACGTCGAGGGTGCGACCGTCCGCGGCGTCCATGGACGCGCCGTCGATGTAGTTGCGGAACGTGGTGCTCATGGAACGGGTTCTCCTGGTCAGACGGTGGTACGGGCGGACAGGTGCTCGTGGACGGCGGGCCAGCCGCCGTCGGCCGCGCGGGCGAAGACGATCGTCTCGCGCTCCAGCAGCGTCTCCTCGCCCGAGGAGGTGGCGATACGGGTCTCCACGTCGTGGCTGAAGACCGCGGTGTCCCCGAAGTACTGGATCAGCTGCTCGGTGGAGGTGCAGGCCAGCACACGGAAGTCGTCCTCTTCCACCCAGCGCTGCCACAGGGCACGGTACTCGGCCGTGGAGGCCAGCCGTTGCGGGGTGGTGTGGAAGACGAAGACCGCGTCCGGGGCGAAGGCGCCGAAGTAGTCGTCGAGGCGGCCTTCCGCGAAGGCCGCGACGAGTGCGTCGGCGGCGGCCCGTACGTCCTCCTGTCCGGTCTCGTGTCCGTCCTCGGGTCCGGGGGTGTCGCTCATGGTCGGCTCCTTGCCGTGGGGGGAGGCTCGGGTGGTCGGGGTGCGTGCCCGTGCGGTCAGCCCGCGGCGGCCGCGGTCGCCATCCGCTCCTCGGGGCCGCCGGTGATGGGCGGGACCTCCGTGTCGGCGGCGCGGACGAAGCGGGGGCCTGCGGGGCCGTAGACCGCGCGGGGCTCGGGGAAGAGGGTGAGCAGCGCGAGGTAGATCACCGCGGCGAGGACGAGGCCGACCGGCAGGGAGATGTCCGCGCCGGAGGCGAGGTCACCCAGGGGGCCGACGAACTGGCCGGGCAGGTTGGTGAAGAGGAGGGCGACCACGGCGGAGACCAGCCAGGACGCCATGCCGCGCCAGTTCCAGCCGTGGGCGAACCAGTACCGCCCGCCGCGCTGGCGGCGGTTGAAGACCTGGAGCGCGTCGGGGTCGTACCAGCCGCGCCGGGTGACGTAGCCCAGCGCCATGACGACCATCCACGGGGCGGTGCAGGTGATGATCAGCGTGGCGAAGGTGGAGATGGACTGGGCGAGGTTCAGTGCGAACCGGCCGACGAAGATGAAGGCGATGGAGAGCACGCCGATGAAGAAGGTGGCCTGGACGCGGCTGAACCGCGGGAAGACGCTGGAGAAGTCGAGGCCGGTGCCGTAGAGCGAGGTGGTGCCGGTGGAGAGGCCGCCGATGAGGGCGATCAGGCAGAGCGGCAGGAAGTACCAGCCCGGCGAGACCGCGAGCAGTCCGCCGACGTAGTTCGGGGCGGCCGGGTCGACGTATTTGGCGGCCTTGGCGGCGATGATCGACGCGGTGGCCAGGCCGAAGAGGAACGGCAGCAGGGTGGCGGTCTGGGCGAGGAACGCGGCGCCCATCACCCGGCGGCGGGGCGCTCCGGCCGGGATGTAGCGGGACCAGTCGCCGAGGAAGGCGCCGAAGGAGACCGGGTTGGAGAGCACGATCAGCGCCGCGCCGATGAACGAGGGCCAGAACAGCGGATCGGCGGTCGAGGCGAAGGAGCCCGCGTAGCCGGGGTCGAAGTCGCCCCAGAAGGCGAAGGCGCCGAGCACGAAGAGCGCGGAGGCGGCCAGCACGGCGATCTTGTTGACGAGCAGCATGAAGCGGAAGCCGTAGACGCAGACGGCCAGGACGAGTACGGCGAAGATCGCGTAGGCGATGCCGTACGAGACGTCGGACTCGGGGACGTGGACGAGCCGGTGCGCTCCGCCCACGAGGGCGTCGCCGGAGGACCAGACCGAGATCGAGAAGAAGGCGACGGCGGTCAGCAGCGAGAGGAAGGAGCCGACGACGCGTCCGTGCACGCCCAGGTGGGCGGAGGAGGAGACGGCGTTGTTGGTTCCGTTCGCCGGGCCGAAGAGGGCCATGGGCGCCAGCAGCAGCGCCCCGGCGACCAGGCCGAGGACGGTGGCGGCGAGGCCCTGCCAGAAGGAGAGGCCGAAGAGGATGGGGAAGGTGCCGAGGACGCACGTCGCGAACGTGTTGGCGCCGCCGAAGGCGAGACGGAACAGGTCGATCGGGCGGGCCGTGCGGTCCCCGTCCGGGATCCGCTCGACCCCATGGGTCTCGATTTCGGTGATCGAGCTGGTCACGGGCGTGTCACCTTCCGTTCGTGTCGTGCAGCAGTGACGAGCCCACAGTCTGGCCTCCCGTGTGATCGGCGACAATTGTGTCAGTCACAGAGCGATAGGCTCTTTTCTGTGGCAAGCGACAAACTCACCGTGGAAGATCTCCTCTCATTCCCCGCACTCCAGCTCTCCGTGAAGGCGGGCGGCTCGGGGCTCGGGCGGTCCGTATCCTGGGCGCACGCCAGCGAGCTGGACGATCCGACACCCTGGCTGCTGGGGTCCGAGCTGATCATGACGGCGGGCCTCGCGGTCCCGGCCGCGGCCGCCGCACAGCGCGCGTACCTCGAACGCCTGGACGATGCCGGGGTCTCCGGGCTGGCGCTCTCCGCTCAGCTGCACATGCCCGTCCTGCACGACGACTTCTTCCGGGCGGCCGAGGAACGGGGCTTCCCGGTGCTGGAGGTCCCCCTCTCCGTTCCCTTCATCGCGGTCGCGCAGGAGGTCGCGGCGGCGGTGCAGGAGGACGCCCGGCACCGCCTCGGCGCCCAGCTCCAGGTCTTCGGCTCGTTGCGCTGGCTGGTCGCGGAGGACCTCGACACCCCCACCCTGCTCCGCCGGCTCGAACGTCTCTCCGGCTACGACGTGTACCTCTGCACGCCCCAGGGCCGCCCGCTGCTGCCGGGCGTCCCGGTGCCGGACCCCTCGGTGCTGCCGGACTCCGTGGACGCGCCGCCGACCGTGCCGGGCGGCTTCGTGCTGCCCGTCCCGGCGCCCGGCGGTCCGGCCGGTTTCCTCGTCGCGTACGAGCGTGAGGGCGCCCAGCCCGCCGGGCTCGCGGTGGCCCAGCACATCGCCACGGTGGCCGCACTGCGCCTGGCGATGGTCCGCAACGAGCGCGAGACGCTCCGCCGGGAGGGCGCGGAGACCCTCGCCGAGCTGCTGCAGGAGGTGCTGGACCCGGAGGCCGCCCGCCGCCGGCTCGCCCGGCACGCGATCGAGGGGGAGACCGTCCTGATGGTGGTGCGCCACACCACCGACGAGGCTCTGCTGCACGTCCTGGAGGACCGGCCGCACCTCCTGCTCACCCGGGGCGAGGACCGCTATGTGCTCGGTGCGCCGGAACTCGCCGAAGCGGTGGGCACGCTGCCCATGGCGGCGACCGGGATGAGCCGCCCCTTCCGGCCGGGCGCGGCGCTGAAGGTGGCGCAGCGGGAGGCGGTCTGGGCCGCGTCGAAGGCGGCCGAGTCGGGTCGGCCCGTGGTCCGCTACGGCGACGACCTGACGGGCCGGTGGCTGCCGGACGACCCGGCGGTGCTGTCCGCGCTGGTCGAGAACGTGCTCGGCGAGGTTCTCCGGTACGACGCCGCCCACGACTCCCAGTTGCTCGTCTCGGTCCGTACGTGGATGGAGCGGGACCGGCGGACCGAGGCCGCCGCCGCGGCGCTGCACATCCACCCGAACACCCTGGCGTACCGGCTCCGCCGCTTCGGGACGCTGGCCGAACGTGACCTGGCGTCCACCGGGGCGCTGTCGGAAGTCTGGCTGGCGATCCAGGCGGCGGGCACGCTGGGGCTCGCGGACCGGGTGGTGTGATCCTTCCGCCGGGCCGTGAGCGGCGTCCCGTGGTGACGCCCGGGGAGATCGCCGGCTTCGCGGCGCGCGCGGTACCGGAGGATCTGCGCCCCGACGGTCCGGTGCTCGCAGAGGCGTTCGCGTGCCGCGCGGTGTGGGCGGTGGGCCCGGCGGGAAAGGCCGGGCCCGCCGCCCGCGATCAGGCCGCCCCGGCGCTCCCCTCCGCGGCGATCGTGACACGGGCGCTCCGGGTGACGCCGTCGACGGTCACCGCGAGGGTGACCGTGCCCGGCCGCAGGGCGGTCAGCGTGCCGGTGTCCGGGTCGAGGAGCGCGACGGGGCGGCCGCGGGCTCCGGCGGTGTCCCCGATCCGGAGGTTCGGGGAACCGGTCCAGTCGGCGCTCACCGGGAAGGCGACCGGTACCGTGCGCGCTCCCTGGGTGATCCGGGCGGACACCCCCGCCCGGCCGCCCGGTGCGAGCGCGGCGGGGGCGTCGAGGGTGAGTCCGTCGACGTGTGCCCGGGTCTGTACGGAGATCCAGTCGGGTCCGCCCGCCCAGGGCCGCTGCCGGGCCGCCGCCTGTTCGGCGGGGGTGACCCGGTCCGTACCGACCAGGCTCCAGCCGGTGAACCCGCCCCCGTCGGCCGGACCGGAGGGAGTCTTTCCCGAGTTGCCGTTGACGAGGTAGGGCACGCCGTCGACGTGCGAGGCGTCGAACACCCCGACGTGACCGCCGATGAAGGCGGCCCCCTTGCCGGTCGTACGGCGGAATCCGGCGAGCCACTCCTCCAGGAGGGCCGCCTCCTTGCGGTCGCTCAGCTGGCTGGCCCGCTGCACCGTGGGGTCGCGCGGGGGCACGTGCTCGATCAGTACGACGGAGCCGATGCCCGGATCAGCGGCCGCCGCGTCCAGCTGCTCGCGGAGCTCCCGGATCTGCGCGTAGCCGCCGCCCCGCAGGCTGAGGCTGGAGGTGTCGAGCGTGATGAAGCGGGTGCCGGCATGGTCGAACGTACGGTGGGCCGGGCCGAACCGGTCGGTGAAGGCGCCGATCGAGCCGCCCATCACCTCGTGGTTGCCCGGCACGTAGTACCAGGGCAGGTCGTCGCCGAGTTCCTCGTCCAGCATCCGGCGGGCGAAGTCGAGGTCGGCGGGCGAGCCCTCGTCGACCAGGTCGCCGTCGATCACCAGGAAGTCCGGGTGCGCGGCCTTGATCTCGCGCAGGGTGCGCCGGGCCTGGGCGACGATCGCGCTGTCGGGGTCGCGGGCGACGAACTGGGCGTCGGACATCACCGCGAACCGTGAGTCCCGGCCTTCCGTGTCGGCCGCCGTGTCGATCAGCGGGTCGGGCGCCGGCTCCCGGGCGGGCAGGTCGGCTGCCGGGACGACCTGGGCGACGAGGTCGTCGATGACGATCCCTCCGGTGTACTGCGCGCCGGCGGCGGTCTCGGCCAGGTAGAACCGGTACACCGACAGGGGCGTCGGGGCTCCGGCGGGCACGGCGAAAGTGACCTTCCGCCAGCCGGTCCAGGTGACGTAGGGGCCGCGGAGCAGCTGGTCCGTTCCGGCGGCGTCCTTGAGGTGGAGCGTGGGCCAGGCGCCCTTGCCGTCCCCGTTGATCCAGAGGGTGAAGGACTGGGGCCGGCCGGGCACCGCGACGGGCTGCGGCGGGGCGGCGTAGGCGGCGCGGGTCGCGGTGGACCGGGTGAAGTCGTAGTCAAGCCTCAGTCCGGTTCCGGTGTGCCCGTCGTCGGTGGCGGCCAGCGAGCCGCTCGCGCGGGCCTGGCTGAACTTCCAGGCGTCCGCGTCGTCGAAGCCGGAGACCGCCTGGTCCGCGAGGCCGACCGTGACGGCCAGCACGGTGGTGGTGCCGTGGACGGAGGCGGTGATCAGGCCGGCCGTTCCGCTGCCGGCGCGGGCGGTGACGGTGAAGGAGCCCCGCCCGTCGTCGTGGACGCCGAAGAGGGCGCGGTCGTAGTCGAGGGTGATGTCGCGGGGTTCGACGGGGGCGCTGTCGCCGTGGGCGTCGAAGCCGACGACGCCGAAGGTGCCGGTGGCGCCTTCCCCGGAGAGGCCGAGGCGCTCGGTGGTGGGGCTCGTGCGGGTCAGCTCGTCGAGCACGGTGAGCCGGGCCGATCCCCGGGCTCTGCCACGCTCGGCGAGGACCTCGGCCGTGCCGCCGCGCCGGGCGGTGAACACACCGCGCGCGTCGACGGTGCCCACACCGGGAGCGGCGGTGCGCCAGTGCGGGCTGCCGGCCGCCGGGCCGTACGTCTCGTCGTAACCGGCTGCGGTCAGGGCGCGGGTGAGGCCGGGGAAGACCCGGTCGGGGTGACCGCCGGCGACGGGGTCGTCGCCCGGGGCGGCGGCCGGGGGCGTGCGGGTCTCCACCCAGTAACCGGTGAGGGTGCCGCTGCCGTCCGGCGCGGTGAGGGCGAGGCCGTTGGGGACGGTGCGTTCGCTGCCGTCGGAGGGGCTGTTCTCCACCTGGAGGGCATCGCTGCCGGGTTCGCGCACCACCAGGGTGGAGGAGCCGCCGCCGTCCAGGTTGAGCGCGCTCCAGGCTCCGGCCTCGCGCATCATCCGGCCGAGTTCGGTGAGGGTCGCCCCGCCGCTGTCGGCCTGCCTGCCGTCCACGGTGATGACGTGCATGGTGCGGCCGTCCCGGGAGAATCCGACCGCGGTGCGGGGTGCGGCGGTGTTGTTGCCCTCGCCGTCGTGGTTCTGTTCCACGCCGTCCACGACGAGCAGTTCGCGCCCGCCGACGGCGGTGCGCGGCAGTGGCCCGTCGTCCGTGCGCGCCCGGTACGTCAGCTCGACCGGGTCGCCCGGCCGCAGCGCGGTCAGGAGTTCCGCTCCGGCCTCGCGTCCGACGAGGACGGTGGTGTCCTCGGGAACGGGGCCGCTGCCGGGCGTCGCGGAGACGGAGACCACCCTGCCGTCCCGTACGACGGCCTCGGCGACCGGCCGCGCCGAGGAGTTGACGGTCAGCGCGCGGTCGGCGTCGCCCCAGGCGGAGGTGTACACGCCGATGGATCCGGCGGGGACGTCGGCCGCGTTGCAGGCGCCGAGCGGGTGGTCGCCCGAGGGCAGGGTGAGCGTGCCCTCGAAGTACAGGTCCAGGACCCGCCCCGCGCCCGCGGGGCCGATGCCGACGGCGTGGGAGGAGCCGGCGGCCGGCGAGTGGTCGAGGGCCCCGTCCCGGACACCGGGTCCTACCGGTGCACCGGTCTCGTTGATGTCGAAGAAGTCGGCGTTGACGGCGGCGACGGTGCGGCGGCCCGCTCCGGCGTCGTGGCCGGCCGCCAGCTCGGAGACCGTACGCCGGTCGCTGACCTTCCCGGTGGAGAGGTAGTCGGCGCGGACGTCCTCGCTCAGGTCCACGGTGAGCGCGTCGACACGGAGCCATGTGGCGGCTTCGAGCCGGTCGTACGAGGTGAGGCCGACGCCGGGTGCGACGGGCCGGGAGGTGCGGGCGGTCCGGATGCCGTGGTCGTCGATGACGGGGGCGTCGGTGGCGGAACGCCCGGCGCCTGCCGGGGCGCGCGCGCCGGGCGGGGCCACCGGTCTCAGGATCTCGGCGGCGGTGTGCGGGTGGGGGTCGGGTGTCGTGTCGGCCGCCGCGGGGGCGACTGTCCCCACTACGGCCCCGCATACGGTGGCGAACAGCACGAGCGCCCGCGCGGAGCGGACGGCGGGCCCTGGACGTCGACGCACAAGTCCTCCTGCTGAGAGGCGGGTTGGACGGTTCATCAGCGCTTGTGGCGGACAGCATGCCGGGGGTGTACGAGCGGCGCCAGGGGGCGGGAGTGGCGGCGGGGACAACAGAGTACGGCGGGCGCGCGTCGTCCCCGGGTGCACGACGCGGCGTCGGCCGCCGTCGTACGGACGCTGCGACCGGCCGGTTTTCGGGCCGCCCGGTATGCCCGAACCGGTGGCGCGGGTTTCGCGATGTACGGAGAATTGACGACATGTCGATGAGCAAGCGCAGTGCGGGGGTCCTTCTCTACCGGACCGGGACCGGAACGGACGACGACGGGGTCGAGGTGCTGCTCGGCCATATGGGAGGCCCGTTCTGGGCGGGGCGTGAGGACGCCGCGTGGTCGATCCCGAAGGGCGAGTACGAGCCGGGCGAGGCGGCCGAGACGGCGGCCCGCCGGGAGTTCGAGGAGGAGGTGGGCCTGCCTCTGCCGGACGGTTTCTGGGTGCCGCTGGGCCAGTCCCGGCAGGCGAGCGGCAAGACGGTGACCATCTGGGCGGTGGAGGGCGAGGTGGACACCGCGAAGGCGGTGTACGGCACCTTCGCCATGGAGTGGCCGAGGGGCTCCGGGGTGATCCAGGAGTTCCCCGAGATCGACCGGGTCGCCTGGTGCACCCCCGAGCAGGCGGCCTCCCGCCTGGTGACGGGTCAGCGGGTCTTCGTGGAACGGCTGCTGGCCCACCTGGAGGCGTAGGTTCCGCCGGGCGGGCCGGGTCCGGCGGACCGTCGCCGGGACCGCCGCGGTACTACGCTCCGGCCGTCGCCCGGGAAGCCCCGGCGGGGCGTCCGTCGCGCAGTTCCAGCACGTCCCCGGTGAACCGGCCGCGGAAGGCCCGGTCGTGGGAGACCACGACGACCGCCCCCTCGTACACGGCGAGCGCGGCTTCCAGCTCCTCGACCAGGTCGAGGGCGACGTGGTTGGTCGGTTCGTCCAGGACGAGTACGTCGGCGGGGCGGGTCACCAGCCGGGCGAGGGCGAGTCTGCGCTGCTGGCCGACGGAGAGGTCGCACACCGCGACACCGAGGTCCTCGGCGCGGAACAGTCCGAGGGCGATCAGGTCCCCGGCGTACTCCTCGGGCAAGCCCGGCCGGCCTGCCGCGTAGGTGGCGAGGAGCGAACGGCGGGTCAGCCTGGCCGGCAGCTCCTGGGGGAGGTAGCCGACGCGGCCGCGCCGGGCGACCGTCCCGGAGTCGGGGGCGAGGTCGCCCGCGAGCACCCTGAGCAGGGTGGTCTTGCCCGCGCCGTTCGGGCCGGTGACCAGAAGACGCTGCCCGGGCAGCACGTCGAGGGCGGGCAGGCGCAGCCGCTCCCCCACCGAGACGGACTCGAGCGAGAGAAGCGGTGCCGGGGCGCCGATGGGGTCGGCGCCGCCCCCGGCTTCGGCGGCTTCGGCGGCTTCGGCGGCTTCGGCGGCTTCGGCGGCTTCGGCGGCTTCGGCGGCTTCGGCGGCTTCGGTGGCTTCGGTGGCTTCGGTGGCTTCGGTGGCGAGGATGAGCCCCGCCGTGAAGCGCAGGGGCTCCGGCGGCGGGGGTACGGGGGCAGCACGCAGAGCGTCACGGCGCGTCCGCGCGGCCCTGACCCGGCCGGAGAGTTTGGCGTCGTGCGAGCGGCGGTGCTTGCCGAAGCCCTCCGCCGGGTCCTTGCCGGTGGACCGGAGCCGCCGGCCCGCGGCTTCCACCAGCTCTTCGGTGCGGGCGAGTTCGGTGAGCCACTCCTGGTGTTCCTGAGCCCACCGGCGCCGCGCCGCGGCCTTCGCCGTCCGGTAGCCCTCCCAGCCGTCGCCATGGCGGGTGACGGTGCGCCGGTCGCGGTCCACCTCCAGGATGACGTTGGTGGTGGCCTCCAGGAACGCGCGGTCGTGGGTGACCACCACGAGGGTTCCCCGGTGGGCGCGCAGGTGGTCCTCCAGCCAGCGCACGGCGGGCACGTCGAGGTGGTTGGTCGGCTCGTCGAGCAGCAGCGACTCCGGTGCGGCGGCCAGCACACAGGCGAGGGCCAGCCGGGACTGCTCGCCGCCGGAGAGGGTGGCCAGGGGGCGGTCGCGTGGCAGGTGCGCGAGTCCGAGACCGTGCAGCGCCGCGTCGGTGCGGGCGTCGGCCTCGTACCCGCCCCTATCCTGATAGGCCGTCAGCAGCTCTCCGTAGGCGTCGAGTTCGTCCGCCGTGGGGGCGGGGCCCGACAGCCGGGCCTCGGCTACGCGCATCCGGTGTTCCAGGTCGCGGAGTTCGGCGAGGGCGGTGTCGACGGCGTCCTGCACGGTGTGGTGCGGGGCGAGGGCGAGGGTCTGAGCGAGGTGGCCGACACCGTCGGGGAACCGGGTGACGACCTCTCCGACGTCCGGGGCCTCGGCGTCGGACATGAGCCGGAGCAGGGTCGATTTGCCGGAGCCGTTCTCGCCGATGACGGCGACGTGTTCGCCGGACTTGACGGTGAGGGAGACGCCTTCCAGGACCGTCCGGTCGCCGTAGGCCAGCGTGACGTCCTGGAGGGTGATCTGCGAGCGGTCGCGTGATGCGGACATGGGTGTCGTTCCTGTGCTTTCGCTGAGGGAGGGCCCGGTGCGCCGCCCGGGGGCGGGCGTGCGGGGGCGTGGATTCCGGTCGGCGGGAGGCACCCGGGCAGCGCGCGCGGCGCGCCGCGCGGAGCTGCGGCGGTCCTCGCCGGAACGGATCAGCGGAAGTAGTGGTACGAACCCATGGTGCGAGTCTAGAGGAACGCCCGGACGGGCGTCTCCCGTGGAGTCCGCGCTGTCATCCCCCAGCCGTCCGACCAGTCGGCCACCGTCTGCGGCGAGGCAGTGCCGGAGGCCGACCGCAGTCCTTCGACGCCGAGGCGTACAAGCAGCGCAACGCGGTCGAGCGTTGTGTCGACCGGCTGAAGCAGTGGCGCGGCCTGGCCATGCGCACGGACAAGCTCGCCATCGCCCACCAGGCCGCACTCCACCTCGCCGCCATCCTCATCCGGGCACGCGGATGACCACGGAACACGAACTCAGACTCGTTCCAGTGGGCGGTGGGGGCGTGGCGGGGGCTCGACCTGGATGGAATCGTCGGGGCGGACGGTCCCTCCGTGGCGGACCACAGCCATGACGCCGCACTTGAACGTGAACTCGCCGGACAAGGGGTCCATGGCGAAGACCTCACCAAGCAGTCCCTTGCGGAAGTCGTTGATCTTCGAGCACGGGTTGCGCAGTCCGGTCACCTCGAGCACCGCCTGCTCCCCGAGATGGAGCAGGGCGCCGGTGGGCAGGCCCAACAGGTCCATCCCGCGCGTGGTGATGTTTTCGCCGAGCTGGCCCGCAGAGACCCTGAAGCCCTTGAGCGCGAGTTCGTCGAAGAGTTCCTCGTGCATCAGGTGGACCTGGCGCAGGTTGGGCAGGTGCGGCTCGTAGGTCATGCGGAACTGGTGGCGGATCGTCTCACCCGCGTGCACGTCTCCTTCCACTCCGAGCCCTGTGAGCAACCTGATGGAATCGCGAGTGGGCTTGCTGAACGAGTACCCCCCGTTACGGCTCACTGCGACCACCTGACCAGGCATCACGCCCTCCACCTGTCGTCGTTCCGCGGCTGGTCGATCATAGAGGCCGTGCAAGCAGCCGCGCGAGGGAGGCGTGCAGTGGGCGGACCTCGTCGGGCGGATGGGACATGTCCGGCTCCTGATCGGTACCGTCCCGTCACCGAACGCCAAAGGGACGGCTCCTAGCCCTGCCGGACGCCGTTCCGCCCGGGCAGCACGCCGGGGCGGGAGGCGCGCAGCATCAGCTGGTCGGCGAGGGCGAGCGTGGTCGGACCGACCACCGGGGTGGGAAGGGTGAGCAGCGTGGCGAATCCCATGGCCGCGGTATGACCGCGTGTACGGCCCGGTGGGCCCCCTCGCGATGATGCCGAAGCGGACATGCCGACGCGGGCCGTCGCCGTGGTTCGGCGGCCCGCGTCGGGTGGCTCGGTGCCCGTACGGCAGGCGTACGGGCCACCAAGAGGCCGGGTCCCGCCCTCCCGGGGGGAGGACGGGCGGGACCCGGGGTCTGTGTCAGCCGTTGGGCAGGATGACCGCCCGGCCGTTGATCTTGCCGTCGTGCAGGCGCTCGTAGGCGAGCGGCGCCTCGTCGATCGAGAACGTTTCGACGTGGACGTCGACGGCGCCGGCGTGTGCCAGCTCGACGACCTCGGCGAGCTCCTTGCGGGAACCCCAGTACGGCGCGGTGACCGAGGTGGCGAACGGCAGCACCCCGAAGCCGACGGGCAGGAGACCGCCGCCGATGCCGACGATGGTGACGTCGCTGTCGACGGAGGCGACCGCTCCGGCCGTCTTCACGGTCGCGTCGACGCCGACGAAGTCCAGCACGACCTTGGCGCCGACGCCGCCGGTGAGCTCGCGGACCTTGGCGGCGGCGTTCTCGTCGGACAGCACGGTCTCGTGGGCGCCGACCTTGCGCGCCAGCTCCAGCTTGTCCTCGGTGACGTCGAGGGCGACGACCTTGACGGCGGTCATCGCGCGCAGCAGCTGGATGGCGACGTGGCCGAGGCCGCCGGTGCCGATGACGACGGCCGTGGCGCCGGGCGTCAGCTTCGGCAGCGAGCGCTTGATCGCGTGGTAGGGCGTGAGGCCGGCGTCGGTCAGGGAGACGGTCTTGACCGGGTCGAGGTCGCCGATCTGGACCAGGTGGCGGGCGTTGTCGACGATCATGTACTCGGCCATGGCGCCGGGGTTGCCGAGTCCGGGCGGCATGATGCCGAGCTCGTCCGCGCGCAGGCAGTAGTTCTCACGGCCCTCGGCGCAGTTCACGCAGGTGCCGCAGCCCCAGGGGCCGTAGACGGCGACGTTGTCCCCGACGGAGACACCCTCGGCGCCGTCGCCCAGCTCCACCACGGTGCCGACGCCCTCGTGGCCGAGGGTGAGCGGCAGCGGGTAGGTGAGCTGGTCGGCGGGCCAGCTCATCACGGCGATGTCGGAGTGACAGACGCCGGCCGCGGTGACCTTCAGCAGGATCTGGCCCGGACCGGGCACGGGCTTCGGGATCTCGACGACCTCGGGTGCCGCGCCCACGGTGCGGTACTGGACTGCCTTCATGGTTCTTCCTCTGTTCTGTACCGGGCCCGCCGCCGGTTCCGGCCGGGTTTCGGCCGGTCCGCCGGTGGCGGACCCCCTTTGATCTGTGCCCCCGTCACCCCTGGTGTGTCCGGGGCGGGTGGTCAGGAGGCGGAGTAGCCGCCGTCGACCAGGTGGTAGCTGCCGTGGACGAAGGAGGCGCGGTCGGAGAGCAGGAACGCGGCGAGCTCGGCGACCTCCTCCGAGGTGCCCAGGCGGCCCGCGGGGTGGAGCGAGATCAGGTGGTCGCGGGCCGGGCCGTCGGTGTTGCGGAGCAGCGGGGTGTCGATGAAGCCCGGGCCCACGGCGTTGACGCGGATGTTCCGCGCCGCGTACTCCAGGGACGCCGTCTTGGTCAGGCCGACGACGCCGTGCTTGGCGGCGACGTACGCCGGGGACTGGGCGAAGCCGTTGGTGCCGAGGATGGAGGAGATGTTGACGATGGCGCCGCCGCCGGCCTTGAGCAGCTCGGGGATCTCGTAGCGCATCGAGTGGAAGACGCCGCTGAGGTTGGTGGCGACGACGCGGTTCCAGTCCTCGACCGCGTACTCACCGGTGGGGGCGGCGGGGCCGCCGATGCCGGCGTTGTTCACCGCGAGGTGCAGGGCGCCGAAGGTGTCGACGGCGAACCGGACACCGGCTTCGACGGAGGCGGGGTCGGTGACGTCCAGGCGGACGGCGGCGGCGCGGGCGCCGGTGGCCGTCAGCTCGGCGACGGCCTTTCGGGCGCTCTCCTCGTCGTAGTCGGCGACGACGACCGCCGCACCGCCGGCCGCGAGGCGCTGCGACAGGGCCAGGCCTATGCCGGAGGCGCCGCCGGTGACCAGCGCGACCTTGCCGGTGAACTCCGTCGCGTAGGAGGTGGAGAGGTCAGTGCTCATGATGAGGTGCTTCTTTCTGTGGTGCTGCGGTGCGCCGGACGCGTCCCGGTGGGGGCGGCCGGAGTCAGGAGGTCCGCGGAGAGGGCGTCGAACGCCTGGACCACGAGTTCGGGCAGGACGTCCGGGAGACCGCCGCGGACCCAGGCGGCCTGCGCCGCGAGGAGGGCTCCGGCTCCGGCCGCGACCGTCACGGCGGGACGGATGTCCTCGCGGCGGTCGACGCCGAGCCGGTCCGCCAGGATGGCGACCGACTCCTCCTGGGCATCCACCCTGATGTGGTGGTACGCCGCGTAGAGGGTCGGCTCCTCCTCCGCCAGGACCAGCAGCTCGAAGATCCGGGGGCGCAGGTGCCAGGGCCCGGCGGCGGTGTCGTCGAGCCAGTCGAGTACGGCACGCCGGTAGGCGGTGAGCGGGGGCTCGGCGGCGGGCCGGGCACGCAGCGCCTCGTTGATGCGGTCGCCGTCGCCGCGTACGGCGTCGAGGACCGCGTCCTCCTTGCTCCGGAAGTACCGGCTGAAGGTGCGCCGGTCGACGTCGGCCGCTTCCGCGATCTCCTCGACCGTCACGTTGCGCAGCCCCCGGTCGAGCACGAGCTCGAACGCGGCCCGGGCCAGCGCGTCCCGGGTCCGGCGGGCCTTGCGGCCCCGCCTCTCCGGTTCCCTCTGTTCCGTGCTCATGTCTGCACCGTACACCCAAAAATGTCTCAGCGGGACAAATGTCGTGGTGGGACTTTTTTATGGAGGTGGGGCGGCCGGGGACAGGGCACGGAACGGAACGCGGCGGGGCGCGGCGGGCCGGACGACCCGGGGCGGATACCGGTCGGCCGGCCAGGCCGCAGAAGCCTGCCGGACGAGCACCTGCGCGAGGGAAAGGGCAGCGAAAAGGGGCGCCGGCGAGCAGTTCCGCTCGCCGACGCCCCCTCCCTGGCGGCCCCACCGGGGCGGCAAGGGCGGTGTCAGACGCTCACGGCCGGGGCGGGCAGCTCCGACGGGGTCGTTGCGCCCCGGAACACGGTCGTGCGGCGGAGACGGAAGCCGAGGGACTCGTAGAGCCGGATCGCCCCGGTGTTCTCGGCCGCCGCGTGCAGGAACGGGGTGTCGCCGCGCTCGGTGACCGCATGGGCGACGGCCAGCACCAGCCGGCTCGCGAGGCCCTGGCCCCGCACGGAAGCGTCGGTGCAGACCGCGCTGATCTCGCTCCAGCCGGCCGGGCGCACCCGCTCCCCCGCCATCGCGACCAGCACCCCTCCGCGCCGGATGCCCAGGTACGTACCGAGCTCGACGGTTCGAGGGAGGAACGGCCCCGGGCGGGTGCGGGCGACCAGTTCCAGCATCTCCGGTACGTCCGCCGCGCCGAGCCGGACCGCCTCGGGGTACGCCTCCGGGCGCAGCCCCTCACCGGTCAGCTGCACACCGTCGGCCTCGAAGTCGATCTCCCAGTCCTGCGGCGGCGCCTGCTGGACGCCCATGAGCATCACCATGGCACCGGGGCCCGCGAGTGCGGCGGCGTCCGCCCAGTCCTTCGCGTCCGGCTCTTCCGGCAGTGCGAACCAGGGCGCCATGTCGGCGGGATAGCGGACGACGCGGCCGCGCCACTCGGCGAGGTGCGCCTGCGGGCCACTCAGCGCGGAGAGAGAAGGGTTGTCCAGCGGGTGAAGGGGATGGCCGGAGCTCACCTGCCGTGGGGCGGGGGCGCCCACCGGGCCGCTCCCCCTGCTCGCGGGGGCTCCGCGGTGATCGGTGACGTATGCCTCGGACATGCTTTCCTCGCTCCGGTGTTCCTCGGTGGGGCCGGCGCCGGACGGATGGCGCCGCATCTGGCGAAAAGCGCCTGCGGCGACCACGTATTCCCGGCTCCGGCGGCCGAGGCGTTCCGGGCTCCGGCGACCGCGTATTCCCGGCTCCTCCGGCGGCCGAGGCATTCCCGGCTCCGGACCGGCGGATCGCGCCGCCGGTCCGTCCGGTGGGCGGCCTCCCGGAGCTCCCGGAGCTCCCGGAAGGGGGGAGCCTGGCCGGTACGCCTCCCCCAGGCATCCGCCTGTGGCACCCTGGTGACGGCCGCCCCGCCGGGCTCCCCCGTACCGGTGGGGCGGCTCTGTGCGCCGACGTCCTCGACGTGCCCGGCGGACCGCCGCCACAACGGGCCGGGGGGACGGGGACCACGGACCGGGGGACGGGGACAGCGTCGAGAGCGGCGCGTGGCCGTCGGCATGGTGGATTCCTGGCCATTTCCGAACTCCTGTCCTGATCCCTTTCGCTGACGGCGCATGAGGCGTGAAGCCGGGGGAAGGTGCCAGTACCTGAGGGCATTCGAGCAGGGGAGCGTGACGGGATGACCGCACACACGGCACGGACGACCACGGTGGACAAGGCGGGGGTGACGGACGGGCTCCCGTGGATCGAGGATGCGGGGAAGGTCGCCCCCCAGGACGCACGTCAGCTCTCGCGGGTCTTCTTCGACCGCCTCCAGGAGCTGGAAGAGGGCACCCACGCGTACCAGTACGCACGGAACACGCTGATCGAGATGAATCTCTCCCTCGTCCGCTTCGCCGCCGGCCGGTTCCGCAACCGGGGCAGCGGGGACATGGAGGACATCATCCAGGTCGGCACCATCGGGCTGATCAAGGCCATCGACCGGTTCGACCTCTCGCGCGAAGTGGAGTTCACCTCCTTCGCGGTGCCGTACATCGTCGGCGAGATCAAGCGCTTCTTCCGTGACACCAGCTGGGCCGTACACGTGCCCCGGCGGCTTCAGGAACTGCGGGTCGACCTCGCCAAGGCCAAGGACGCCCTCGCCGTCGAACTGGACCGCGACCCGACGGTCCAGGAGCTCGCCGACCACCTGGAGCTGTCGCCGGAGGAGGTCACGGAGGGGATCGTCGCCTCGAACGGCTACACCGCCGGTTCGCTCGACATGCCCACCGACAGCGGCGAGTCGGGACGCCCGCACACCAACGGCCGGACCTTCGCCGACGTGCTGGGCGAGCCGGACTCCGCCATGGAGGGCGTGGAGAACCTCCAGGCGCTCGCCCCGCTCATGGGCCAACTGGACGCGCGGGAACGCCGGATCATCGACATGCGCTTCGGTCTGGAGATGACCCAGGCCGAGATCGGCGCCGAACTGGGCATCTCCCAGATGCACGTGTCCCGGTTGCTCAGCCGGATGCTGCGCAAGCTGCGCGACGGAATGCTGACCGAGGAGTGATCCGGCGGGGCGGGCACTGTCCGGGAGAGGACAGCACGGGGCGCGGCCTTCGGGTCGCGCCCTTCCTGCGTGTCGCTCCCCCGGGGCCCGGCGGCCGGGGACGGCGGTACGGTCAGTTCCCGGCCGGAGCGTCGACGGCGTGGTGGGCGGCGTCCAGGAGGGTCAGGTCCTCCTCGGTCAGCCGCAGGGCCCCGGCGGCCACATTCTCCTCCAGGTGTGCCGGATCGCCGGTGCCGGGAATGCCCAGCACGTGCGGGCCGCGGTGCAGCGTCCAGGCCAGCCGGACCTGCGCGGCACTTGCGCCGTGCGCCCGCGCGACCGCCGTCACCTCGTCGCGCTCCGGTGCCGCACCGGCCCCCGCGTCGCGGCCGGCACCGGCGATCGAGTAGAACGGCACGAACGCGATGCCTTGTCCTCCGCAGCTGTCGACGAAGGCGTCCTGGTCGGGGCGTACTCCGATGCCGTAGAGGTTCTGTACGCACACCACGGGGGCGATCTTCTGCGCCTCGACGAGGTGTTCGGGGGTCACGTTGGATATGCCCAGGTGCCTGATGAGCCCCTCCTCGCGCAAGCCGGCCAGCACGCCGAAGCGTTCGGCGATCGAATGGGTTCCCAGCACACGGAGGTTGACCACGTCGAGGTGGTCGCGGCCGAGCTGGCGCAGGTTCTCCTCGACCTGCTCGCGCAGGCGTTCCGGAGTGGCGTGGGGCAGCCACTCACCGGAGGGACCGCGACCGGGGCCCACCTTGGTGGTGATGACGAGGTCGTCCGGATACGGCCCCAGCGCCCGGTTGATCAGCTCGTTGGCGGAGCGCAGGCGCGAGAAGTAGAACGCGGCGGTGTCGATGTGGTTGACGCCGAGTTCGACGGCGCGGCGCAGCACGCGGATCGCCTGGTCACGGTCGCGCGGGGCGGCATCGGGGTCGAACGCCGCACCGGTCTGCGGCAGCCGCATGGTGCCGAAGCCGATCCGGTTGATCTTCCGGTCGCCGAGGGTCCAGGCGCCCGAGGCCGCTGCCGTGATGGTGGGTGAGGTCATGGCGTCATATTCGTCGTACGGCGGTGGCACGGGCAAACCTGTTCGGCCGTCTCCCGCTCCCCCGGCCCGCGCATGGCATCCGCTGCCCGACTGTTGCCACCGCATTGCAGGTTCATGGCAGGGCGGCCGAGCGCCTTCCCGGCACGCACGGCTCACCCTACGGTCCGTAACCGGCCCGCGGTGAAGCCGCGTCGGCACCACCTCTCCGCATTCCCCGAGGAGCGCCCATGGTTCACGCCCCGCTGTCCGAGTCCGCGTACGACCGGATGCGCGTGCGCCAGTGGGCGGACGGCAGGGCGCGGGCCGCCGGAATCGGCCGGCGGGATCTGCTGCGGCTGGCGGCCGCCGCCTCGGTGGCCGTTCCGCTGGCCTCGGCGGCGACTCCCGCGCAGGCGGCTGAGTCGCTGCCCGGTGTGGTGAAGCCGCTGCCCGCCGACCTGTTCACGATCCGGGGCACGAACGCGGAGACCAACTTCGCCGCGCTGCGCACGACGGGGCTGCTCACCCCCACGGACCGCTTCTTCGTACGGAACCACACCGCGACGCCCCGCATCGAGGCGGCCGACTGGAAACTCACCGTCTGGGGCGACGGGCTGACCGGCGGCCCGGTGGACTTCACGTACGACGCCCTGCGCGCCCTGCCGTCGGTCACCCGCACCACCTTCATCGAGTGCGCGGGCAACGCCCGCAGCTTCTACACCTCCCAGCAGAACCAGCAGGTCAGCGGCACGGCATGGACCCTCGGCGCGATCGGGACCGCGCGCTGGCGCGGGGTGCCGCTGCGGACCGTGCTGCGTCGTGCGGGCATCGGCCGGCACGCCGTCGACGTGCTGCCGCGCGGTCTGGACGCGGAGGTGGTGACCGACGGCGTGAACCTGGGGCGGGTGCGCCGGCCGCTGCCGGTGTCCAAGGCCCTGGACGACGTGCTGCTCGCCTACGAGATGAACGGCGAGCCGTTGCCGCCGGACCACGGATTCCCGGTGCGGCTGGTCGTGCCCTCGTGGGTGGGGGTCGCCAACATCAAGTGGGTGGGCGACATCGAGGTGAGCACCGAGCCGCTGGTCTCCCCGTGGAACACCACCCTCTACCGGCTGTTCGGACCCGGCTATCCCGCGGAGGGCAGCGCACCGCTGACCCGGCAGACCCTCAAGAGCGCCTTCGAGCTTCCGCTCGGCGCGTCCTTCACCGCGCGCCGGCGGGCGGGGCTGACGGGACGGTCCTGGTCGGGCGGCGCCCCGGTCCGGTCGGTGGAGATCAGCACGGACGGCGGGGTCCGCTGGCGGCGGGCCCGGCTGCGCGACGAACCGCGCGCGGGAAGCTGGGTGCGCTGGTCGGCGGAGTGGGTGCCGGACCGTACCGGGCCGGGCGTCCTGCTGGCGCGGGCCACGGACAGGTCGGGGCGGACCCAGCCGGAGACCGCCGCGTACAACACGCAGGGGTACCTCTTCGACGCCGTGGTACGCCACCCGGTGACGGTGGTCTGAGAGCGGGGGGAGGGGCCTACCGGAGCGGGGCCCCGCCGCCCGGCCGGCTGGGCTCGCGCGCGTCGCGCAGGTGGAGCAGCGCGCCGTCGAGTACGGCGGCGTGCACCGCCCTCGCCAGGCGTGCGCCCCAGCGCGACCGGGGACCGGCGAACGGTTCCGGGCCTTCGGCGCCCGGGGCGGGCACGGCGACGCAGACGGCGTCGGTGGGGGTTCCGGAGCAGTCCAGCCCGGCGTCCAGGAGCGCCTGCACCTTGGCCTCGGTGGCGGTGGCGACCGCGTTGACCAGGGCGGCGTCGCTGAGGGCGACCGGGAGGACGACGACGATGTTGACCGTTCCGGGTGGCGGCGGGCCGTCCGCGCCCGGCGCCGGGGCTGCCGCCCAGCCGCGTACGCCCAGGCCGCTGGTGACGGTGGCGGTCACGCCCCCGTCTTCCGCCTCGGTGTAGGCGCTCACGTCGGCGGCGGTCATGAGTCCGGTGCCGGGTCCGTCGAGTCCCTCCGCCGCCGCGATCTCCGCGAGGTGCCGGTCGGGGTCGAGCCTCGGGTACCCGCCGGGGACCTGGGCGTTGAGGATCCAGGCGCGGGTGCCGATGCCGCCGCCGAGGACCGCGCTGCTGCAGACCCGGCTGCCGGGGGCCAGCCGCCAGACCAGGTGGCCCAGCCGGTGGCCGTCCTCGTGCCGGGTGCGCAGGCGGCGGCGCGGGGCCGGGCGCGGGAGGGGTACGGAGACGATGGCGGTTCCCGGGGTGTGCGGCGGCCGGCCGTGGTGGCCGGCCGGTGCGGAGGCGATGGCCGGTCGGCGGTACGGACGACGACGGCCGGACGATCCTATGCGTGGCCCCGGTGCCGCCGGGCACCGGCCGTACGCCTTCCGGGCGGGCCGGTGTGCCGTCTGCCACCTGAGTCGTCACCCGTCTGGCCTAACGGGTGGCCCGGGTCGCCTTTCCCGGCGGTCGCGGGGCGGGGCAGGGGCGACGGCCCCTGTCCGCCGGGCCCCGGATGGCCGGTGGGTTGCAGGGGCCATCCGGGTGAGGCGCGATGGAACCGGGCGTGCCGCACCTGAGTGGACCCACCACAGGACGCGTCCGGGCGAGGAGGCATCGGTCATGGCAGCCGCTGACGGTTTCACGGATTCCGGAGAGCTCGACGGTCTCACCGTCTACGACAACGGGGGCGAGAAGGTCGGCAGTGTCGGCCGGGTGTACGTCGACGACGACACCGGCAAGCCCGACTGGGTCACGGTCAAGACCGGCATGTTCGGGATGAAGGAGAGCTTCGTTCCGCTCGCCGGGGCCCGTCGGGTCGGCGCGGACCTGCACGTGGCGCACCCGAAGGAGAGCGTCAAGGACGCTCCCCGGGTCGACGCGGACGCCCATCTCTCCGTCGCCGAGGAGGAGGAGCTCTACCGCCACTACGGACTCACGAGGAAGCCCAGGAGCACCGCAGGTACGGGCATGGGCGCGGACGGCCGGACGACGGCGGGCACGGGCGCGATGGGCGGCGCGGCCGGAGCGGCCGCGGGTGCCGGAGCGGCGGGCGCGGCCCGCACCTCCGGCACCGGCAAGGCGGCCGGCGGTACCGCGGGCATGACGGGCGCCGGCACGCACCGGGACACCGACGCCGCGGCCGGAGCACGGCCGCTGGCGGGCGCCGGTGCGAGGTCCGCCCCCGACATGTCCAAGGCCGACCTCGCCGGCCAGGAGGAACTCATCCGCTCCGAGGAGCAGCTGCGCGTCGGCACGGAGGAGTACGAGAGCGGGAAGGCCCGCCTGCACAAGTACGTCGTGACGGAGGAGGTCACCCGCACGGTGCCCGTCTCGCACGAGGAGGTTCGCGTGGTCCGGGAGCCGCTGGCGCCGGGCGAGAAGGTGACCGGGCAGACCGCCATAGGTGACCAGGACGTCGAGGTGACCCTGCACGCCGAGCGCGCGACCGTGCGCAAGGAGGCCGTGGCCGTGGAGCGGGTACGGCTGGAGAGGGACCGGGTGACCGAGCAGAAGGAGGTCTCCGCCGAGGTCCGCAAGGAGAAGATCGACTACGCGGACGGTACGGAATCCCGCACCGGCAAGGACATGGGCGGTGATTTCGGGCCGGGTGGACGCAGCTGACCTCCGGCCGCTCAGGCGGCGGACCGAGGCCACCACGGGCAGGGCGCGGGGGCGGAACCGCAGTGACGGTTCCGCCCGTGCGCCCTGCCCGTGCGCCCAGCCCGGATCAAGCCCCGGCGGCGGGCAGGAACCGCACGCTGGGCCGCCCCTGCGGGCCGTCCGGGGTGACCACGGACCGTACCCGGTAGACGTCCGCGATGAGCCGTTCGGTGATCACCTCGTGCGGGGTGCCCGCCGCGACCACCCGTCCGCCGTCCAGCACGGTGACCAGGTCGCAGAACATGGCGGCCAGGTTCAGGTCGTGCAGGGCGACGACGCAGGTGAGGGGCAGTGAGGACACCAGGGTCAGCAGCTCCAGCTGGTGCTGGATGTCCAGGTGGTTGGTGGGTTCGTCGAGGAGGAGCTCGCGGGGCTGCTGGGCGAGGGCGCGGGCGATCTGGACCCGCTGGCGTTCGCCGCCGGAGAGGGTGTGCCAGGACTGCCCGGCGCGGTCGTTCAGTCCGGTCCGTTCCAGGGCCCGCCGGACGGCCTCGTCGTCCGCCGGGCCCGGCGCGGACCAGGCACGGCGGTGCGGGATGCGCCCGAGGCGTACGACGTCGAGGACGCTCAGCTCGACCTGGGTCGCCGCGTGCTGGTCGACCACGGCGACCCGCCGGGCCACGGTGCGCCGGCTCGTCGTGGCCAGCGGTTCGCCGTCGAGCGTGACGAGGCCGCCCTCCGGCGGCAGGACGCCCGCGAGCACCCGCAACAGGGTTGATTTTCCGGAGCCGTTGGGGCCGATCAGGCCGACGGTGGCGCCGGGCGGCGGGGCGAGGGTCACCCCGTCGAGAACGAGACGGCCGCCGGCCGCCCGGCTCACCCGGTCGGCCCGCAGTCCCTCGGCGGGGGCGGTCATACGACTCTCCGGGTGCGGTGCAGGACCAGGACGAAGGCCGGTACCCCGATGAGCGCGGTAACCACGCCGACCGGCACCTCCTGGGGGTCCAGGACGGTCCTGGCCAGGGTGTCGACCCAGACCAGGAAGACGGCGCCGGCCAGCGCCGTGACGGGCAGCAGCCTGCGGTGTCCGGCACCCGCGAGTGCCCGGGCGGCGTGCGGCAGCACCAGGCCGACGAAGCCGATCGCCCCGGCCGAGCTGACCAGCGCGGCGGTGAGCAGCGCGGTGGTGCAGAGCAGCACGGTCCGGGTCCGCGCGACATGGACGCCGAGCGTGGCCGCGGCGTCCTGCCCGAAGGCGAAGGCGTCGAGCGTACGGGCGTGCCCCAGGCAGATCGCCAGGGTGAGTACCACCACGCCGGTGCAGAGCTGGACGTCCGTCCAGCCGACCCCGCTGAGCGAGCCGAGCAGCCAGAACAGCACCCCGCGCGTCTGCTCGGCGTCGGCGGCGGTCATCACGGTGAACGAGGTGAGCGCGGAGAAGAGCTGCATCACCGCGACGCCCGAGAGCACGACCCGGTCCGTGGTGCCGCCGAGGGTGTGGCTGAGGACGAGGACGAGCGCGAACGAGGCGAGCGCCCCGGCGAACGCGCCCGCCGAGAGGGAGACCGCTCCCCCGCCGACGCCCAGCACCACGACCACGACAGCGCCGGTGGAGGCCCCCGAGGAGACGCCGAGGACGAAGGGGTCGGCGAGCGGATTGCGGAGCAGGGACTGCATGACGGTCCCGCACACCGCGAGCCCGGCGCCGCAGACGGCCGCGAGCAGGGTGCGCGGCATCCTGAGGTCCCAGATGATGCCGTCCCGGATCGGGCTCAGCTCCGTGTCACCGAGGCCCAGGTGGGCGGCGACCACCGACCACACGTCGGCGACGGAGATACGGGCCGGGCCGATGGTGACGGCCACCGCGACGGAGGCAAGCAGCAGCACGGTTCCGCCGCCCCACAGGAGCGGTTCGGGCAGGGTCCGCAGGCCGGTGCGCCGCCCGTCCGGTACGGGACGGATGCTCGCGCCGGCCGTCACCGGGCGGGGGCCGGCCTGTGCCGGGGTGCGGGCGGCCGCCGGGTCGCCGTCGGCCGTCATCCGGCGAGGCCGAACTCGCGCAGCCCCACCGCGACGCGCTCGATGCCCTCCACCGTGCGGATGGTGGGGTTCATGGCCTGGCCGCTGAGCAGGACGTACCGCTTGTTCCGTACGGCGTCCATGTTCTTGGTGACCGGGTTGGACTCCAGGAACTCGATCTTCTTCGCGGCGCTCTCCGCCGTCTGCGACTTGCGGGTGAGGTCGCCGATGACGAGGACGTCCGGATCACGGTCGGCGACGGTCTCCCAGTTGATCTGGGGCCATTCCTCGTGGGTGTCGTCGAAGGCGTTCTTCGCGCCGAGTTCGGTGGTGATGATGCCGGGCGCCCCGCAGCAGCCCGCCAGGTACGGGGCCTCGGAGTTGGCGAACCAGTACATCAGGGTGGTGCCGGAGGCGTCGATGCCGTCGGTCGCCTTCGCCACGCGGGCCCGCAGGCCGGCGATGAGCTTCTCGCCGCGTTCCGGTACGCCGAACACCCGGGCCAGGTCGCGTATCTCGCCGTAGACGCTGTCCAGGGTGAGGGCGGTGGAGCGGGCGCCGTCGCCGTCGCCACTGTTGTCCTTGCCGGTGCAGTCGGAGGGCGAGACGTACGTGGGGACGCCCAGGCCCTCGAACTGCTCGCGGGGCGCGACCCCGCCCTTGCCGAGTGTGGACTCGAACGAGGCGCTGACGAAGTCGGGTTCCTGCTCCAGCACCTTCTCCGAGGAGGGGGCGTTGTCGGAGAGCCTCGGGACCTTCGCGTTGGCCTTCTCCAGGCCCTTCATCACGGGGTCGGTCCAGGTGGCGGTGGCCGCGAGCCGGTCGGCGAGGCCGAGGGAGAGCAGGATCTCCGTCGATCCCTGGTTGAGGGAGACCGCGTGGCGCGGGGCGGAGGCGACGGTGACGGTGCGTCCGCAGTTGCGGAGCGTCACCGGGTATCCGTCACCGGCCGCGCCGGCGCCGGCCGGTGCGTCGTCGTCGGCACCACCGCAGGCGGTCAGCAGCAGGAGCCCCGCCGTCAGCAGGGCAGCGGGACGGGCGGATCGGGCCATGGGGGGCACGAGGTACCTCGGCGTCTCTGGGCCCATGCGCGGGGCCCGTTGTACGGAAGACTGCGGCCCGTACGGGTCGCAGGGCGCCAGCAGGTCTTCGGACTCGGGTTCGTGCGGACGGGGCGCCTTCCCGGGACACCCGTGGGTCTCCCAGTGGCCGTGGCCCCGCCCGTCCCCCTCACCGCTGCGCGTCAGTTCCGGACTCTCACCGGATTCCCTGACCCCATCTGTGGAGTGCGACTGGCACTGGGAAGCTATCACGCCCCTCCGCGCCTGCCGGATGCCTGTTCGGTGCGGTACGGCCATCGCTGCGGGACAGCCATCGGGGCCGGGTACGACAGCGGGCGCCGCCGGAGGTCGTCCGGCGGCGCCCGCTGCTCAGGTTCCCGGGTCAGGGCAGCCGCAGCGCGATCACGGCGTTGTGGCCGCCGAACCCGAAGGAGTGGCTGACGGCCCGCCGGACCACGACGGGCCGGGGGGCCTTGGTGACACAGTCGATGTCGAACCCGGGTGCCGGCGCGTCCAGGTTGGCGATCGGCGGGACGAGCTGGTGCTGGAGGGTCAGCACGGTGAGCGCGGCCTCGATGGCGCCCGCCGCCCCCATGCAGTGACCGAGCACGCCCTTGGGCGCGGTGACCGGCGGCCGGTGCGGGTAGGCCCCGGCGATGAGTGCGGCCTCGGTGGCGTCGTTGAGCGGGGTCGCGGTGCCGTGCGCGTTGACGTGGTCGACGTCCTCGGCGCGCCAGTCGGCGTCCCGCAGGGCGGCGTCGACGGCCGCCCTGGCCACCTTGCCTGAGGGGTGCGGGCTGGTGGGGTGGTGGGCGTCGGTGGTCGCCCCCGTGCCCGCGATCAACGCCCTCGGTACCGCCCCCCTGGCCAGGGCGTCCTCGGCCCGCTCCAGCACCATGATGGCGGCCCCCTCGCCCATGACGAGACCCGCGCGGTCCTCGGCGAACGGGCGGCAGAGCCGCGACGGGTCGCCGTCCGGCAGGGCCGCCGCCCCGGACCGGGCCAGGCCGGTCATCGCCACCGGGAAGACGATCGACTCGGTCGCCCCGGCGACGGCGATGTCGCACTGGCCGCTCATCAGCATGTCCCGCGCCACGGACAGGGCGGTGACCCCGGACGAACAGGCCGTGCACGGAGCGAGGCTGGGGCCGGTGGCCCCCAGTTGGATCGCGATCTCCGCGGCGGGCATGTTGGGGATGGTGAGCAGGATGCCCGCGGGCGAGGACGCCTCGGCCCCCAGCCGGTCCAGCACCACGGCCTGCTCGGCGAGGCCCGCCGACCCGCCGCTGCTGGTGCCCACCACGACCGAGACCCGGGCGCCGTCCCAGCCGCCCGGGTCGAGACCGGCGTCGGCCACCGCCTCCCGGGCGGCGAGCACGGCGAACTTGACGTACTTGCCCATCCGGTAGGCGGTCCGGCCGCCGACGGCGTCGTCCAGGTCGATGCCGGTGACCGTGCAGGCGAAGTCGACCGCGCACCCGTCCAGTTCGGGAACCGTACGGGCCGATGACACTCCGGCGAGCACGCCCTCCCAGGTGGAGGCCGTGTCGTTGCCCGCCGGGGTGATCATGCCCAGTCCGGTGACGGCGATCTCGGGCCTCTTCATCGGGTGTTGCTCACCGGCTCCCCGCGACGGGATGCGGTGCGGATGAACTCCGAGATGTCCGCGAGGGTGGCGTCCCGGTGGAGGGTGTCGACGGGGGTGTGGATGCCGAGGGTTTCCTTGATGACGACGGCGAACTCCGCCACCGCGAGTGAGTCCATCTCCAGGCTGTCCATCGTGGACTCCGGGTGAATCTCGGCCGGGGGCACCTTGAACGTATCGGTCAGCACGCCGACAATCTTCGGATGAATGGCCTTCATGATCTTCCTCTTGTATTCGGCACATACCTGGGGGGTGGCGGGCGCGTTCAGTGGGCCCATCTCGGTAACTGGCTGAGCCTCATCTGGTTACGCCTTCCGGCGAACCGATTCCTCTACGCCCACCTGCGACTTCTCCCGCCCCGCCGAGACAACGAAGGCCGTTCCCCAGTACGCCAGCAGAACGGCCTTCACCCCCAGTGAGCCCATGGCCTCGCGTACCCGTCGGACGCGCCCCTGAGAGGCGGCCTCCGCACTCCCTCCCTCGCCGGCCGCCGAACGGCCTGCTCCGTCGGTCACCGCGCGGCCTCCCCTGCCGGGCGGGCGGGAGCCCGGTGCCAGGGGCCTTCGGGGTCGTCGTAGGCGTCGGCGTAGGCGGACCCCGCGATCGGCCGGCCGGCGAAGAGCTCGTCCGGCAGCGCGAAGGAGCGCACCAGCGCGGGGGCGTGCGCGGCGACGGTGGCAACGGTCTCCTCGTACAGATCGGGCAGGGAGCGAACCTGCTCGGCCGTCACCCGGCCGTCGGCCAGCAGTTCCCCGCTGCCCTGCCCGACCTGGCGCAGCAGGAACAACCGCTCGACCTCGGCGAGCCGTTCGCGCGCGGGCCCCGCGGGCAGGGTGGCGCCGGCCTCCGCGAACGCCTCGGCGGCCTGCCGGACCGCGTGCGCCCGCACACCGCGCAGGGCGGCTCCCGAGGCCGCGTTCCAGCGGCCGAGCGCGTTCCCGGGCGGGGCGGCGCCCATCCGCGACCGGGCCCGCGCGAAGCGGAGCGCCTCCAGCGCGGCGAGCAGCCCGCGCAGGAACGCCGGGTCCCGGAGGTCGCCGGGCGCCTCCCCCGTCTCCCCGTCGGCCGCGTGTTCCGGGGCCGCGAGCAGCATCTCGGCCGCCGCCTTGGCGTGCACGGCGAGGTTGTCCCCCTCGGCGGTGATGGTGCCCTCGATGCCGGTGACCAGCGCGGCGAGCCCGTTGTGCTCCAGCAGCCCCTGGGCTCCGCAGCGTTCGCGGCACTCCACGATCACGTCCCTGGCCTGCCAGGTGATCCACCCCTTGGCGACGGCCACCAGCCGCTCCGCGGCGCCCCGGTCCGCCGTGCCCGCCTCCCAGCGGTCGAGCGCCCGGCGGTGCAGCAGACTCATCGCGAACACCGTGGCCAACGCCTCGGCCAGCGGCCCGTGGTGGGTGCGGTGGGCATAGACGGGGACCGCATCGGAGCCGCGCGGGCCGGCGACCGTACGGTGCCCGGCGTAGCGCACGGCGACGGCGAGCGCGACGCGCGCGGAGCCGACCGCGCAGGCGCTCATGGCCAGCTTGCCCGGGGTGACCCTGGCGAGGGAGACGAGCAGGCGCCGCCGCCTGCTCGGGAGCGCGCTGGCGAACTCGCCGCCGCCCCCGACATGTCCCTGCGGCCCGGCGAGCAGCGCGGTACGGGGGACGAAGCAGTCGTCGAACGAGGTGAGGCAGTGGTCCACCGGCGACCCCATCCGGGCCGGCAGCCTGCGCACCCGTACGCCCGGGAGGGCCGCGACGGCGTCGGTGAGCGGGACAAGCAGGAGGAAGACGCCGTGGTCGGTCCCGTCGACGACGAGCCGGGCGGCGACCAGCCCGCTCTTGGGGCCGCCCACCGGGCTGGTGTTGGGCATGAACTTCTGCGCGCCCGCGTGCGGGGTGCGCAGTACGAAGCCGTCGCGCGGGGGGTCGTAGGTGGCGGTCGTCTCCACCTCCGTCGCGTCGTTGCCGTGCGCGACCTCCGTACAGAGGAAGGTGCCGATCTCGTCCATGTGCAGGGGACCGGAGAGATCGCGGCGGCCCTCGGGGTCGTGGTCGAGCAGGCTGCCGAGGAAGAGGTTGTAGTGAATCCCCGCCACCGTGGCGAGGGTGGGGTCGACCGGCCCGAGCCACTCGTGCATCGCGGTGAGGGAGCGTACGTCGGAGGCCAGCCGGGCCGCACTGTCGAGGGAGCGGTTGATCAGCCGCAACCGCTCGTAACTGATGACGAGTTGGTCCTCGGACGTGGCAGATGTGCCGCTCCGGAAAGCCTCGGTGGTGGTCAGCCGGCGCCAGAAGGCGTGCTCCCGGCGGAAGTCGGGGCCGAAGAGTACGGCGGTCAGGGCGTCCGTGACGGCAGGCGGCAGCGCCGCGGTCGGTTGAGGGGTCATGTTCGTTGAACGATCGTGGAAGGGCGAGGACACCCGCCGTCGTGCCGGTACCCGGTGCGTGCGCCCGGCCGGTGCACGCCCCGCGCACGCGGACCGGCCACGAGTGCCTCCGCCCGGAAGCCCGATCCGACGACCGGTCCTCCGTCGGGCGTCGGGCTCGGTCCGGGGCCCGGCGATCAGCCGTTGCGTGTCCGAGAGGATCGCTGGAGGATGCGGGACCGGAGTCGGGCCTCGACTGCTCGTACGAGGAGAAGCGGATGGCGGCATTCGGCCTGCCGGGAGTCAGGCCGTGCGGGAGCGACGCGAACGTGTGACGGGCCCGGTGGCGACCGGGAGCATGTGACACCGCACCAGGCGGGCCGGAGGTCTGCGTCCTGGTGAAACCGGCCTTCCGGGGCGGCGGCTGAGGCTCCATCGGCCGCCGGGAGTAGGTCCTGAGCCCCAGGCGTGCTCCGTCCGCGCCTGGCAGGGTCGTCCCTCATGGAGATCACGGAGAGCGCTGGATACATCCGTCGCGGGACGGCGGAGCGGGTGCGCGTCACGCTGGAGCGGCTCGCCACCGAGCGGGACGTATGGGTGTCGACGGCTCACCCCGTTCATGGGCCGCACCAGGTGCCGCTGTGGTTCCTGTGGGACGGGCGATCGGTGTGGATGTGCACCGGCGCCGCGTCGGCGACCGCGCGGAACGTCCGCGTGGAACCGCGCGTGCGCCTGTCCCTGCCGGACACCTCGGACGTGGTGCTTCTCCGGGGTGAGGCGGAGTGCTTCCCCGGCGACGAGGTGCCCCGGGACGCGGCGGAGGCGTTCGCCGACAAGTTCGGCTGGGATCCGCGCGGGGAGGAGGGCTCCTTCCTGTACGTACGCGTGGTCCCGAGGACCGTACGCGCCTGGCGTGGCGAACCGGAGCTGCGCGGGCGGGTGGTCATGCGCGACGGACCTGGCTGGAATGAGGCGGGTTCCCCACTGACGCACTGACGCGCCTCTGCCGGTGCGCGCCGCTCACCATCCGTCAGGCCCGCTGGAAGGCCAGCGCCACGTTGTGGCCGCCGAAGCCGAAGGAGTGGCTCACGGCGGTCTCGACGAGCTGGCCGCGCGGCTCCTTCACCACGCAGTCGAGCTCGAACGCGTCGGTCACCGAGTCGAGGTTGGCGATCGGCGGTACGAGCGCGTGCTCCAGCGTCAGCACGGTGGCGACGGCCTCGATGGCTCCGGCCGCCGCGAGGGTGTGTCCGACGACGCCCTTGGGGGCGGTGACCGTGGGCGCGTGCGGGAAGAGGCGGCCGATCAGGGCGGTCTCCATCGCGTCGTTGAGCAGGGTGGACGTGCCGTGGGCGTTGACGTGGTCGACGTCGCCGCGCGCCCAGCCGGCCTGCCGCAGTGCCTCCTCCACCGCGCGTTGCGCACCCCTGCCGTCCGGTTCGGGCGCCGTGGGGTGGTAGGCGTCCGTACTGGAACCGGCCCCGACGAGCAGCGCGCGGGTGCGCCCGCCCCTGGCCCGTGCATCGCCCTCGCGTTCGAGTACGAGCATGGCGGCGCCCTCGCCCATGACGAAGCCGTCCCGGTCCGCGGCGAAGGGGCGGGAGGCGCTCGCCGGGTCGTCGGACCGGGTGGAGAGGGCGCCCATCCGGGCGAACGCGGTGACGACGAGGGGGGTGAGGACGGATTCGGAGCCGCCGGCCACCACGATGTCGCACTGGCCGCTGTCCAGCAGATCGCGGGCGACGCTGATGGCCGTCGCTCCGGAGGCGCAGGCGGTGACGGGGGCGAGACTCGGACCGCGGGCGCCGAGCGCGATGGCCACTTCCCCGGCGGCGGCGTTCGGGATCATCATGGGGACCAGCAACGGTGACACGGCGTCCGGTCCGTCGTCGGCCAGTCTGCGGGCGTTGTCGACGAGGACCGAGACACCGCCCACGCCCACTCCGAGCACCACGCCGACCCGGCCGCCGTCCCAGCGCGCGGGGTCGTGCCCGGCGTCGGAGACCGCCTGCCGGGCGGCGACGAGGGCCAGTTTCACGAACCGTGCCATCCGCCACACGGAGCGTCCGCCGATCGCGCCGTCGAGGTCGACGGTGTCCACCGGGCAGGCGAAGTCGACGGGCAGTCCGGCGAGTTCGTCGCAGCGGCGGGCCATGGACCGGCCGGAGCAGAGCCCTGCCCAGAAGGAGTGCTCGTCCGCTCCGGCCGGGGTGACCACCCCGAGACCGGTGACGGCGACGACGGCACCGCCCGGGTTTCCGTGGTGCGCGCCGCGTGGCGCGGGGCGGCAGGCCGCTCTCGCCGACTCGGCGGACCGGTCCCGGGAAGTGGCCCTGGTGCTTTCGTCAGCAGACTGCGACATGCTCTGTTCCTTCCGTCGTGGTCGTCGGCAGGGCCCCCGGCCAGCGGAGTGCCGCGGAGCCCCAGGTGAGCCCGCCTCCGAACGCGGTGATCAGCACGTGGTCCCCCGCACGGAGGCGCCCCCGTTCCTCGGCGTCCGCCAGCGCCAGCGGGATGGAGGCGGCGCCGGTGTTGCCCACCCGGTCCAGATGGGTGACGCAGCGGTCCGGCCCGATGCCGACACGCTCGGCCACGGCGCTCATGATGCGGCCGTTGGCCTGGTGCGGCACGAAGTGGTCGACGTCGGCGGGGTCCCAGCCCACCGAGGTCAGCAGCGTCCGGCAGGACGCGGTCATCCGCAGCACGGCGTGTTCGTAGACCGTGCTGCCCCGCATCCGGAAGAAGGCGTCCTTCTCGGCGGGCGGTCCGACGGTGGCGCGGGCGCGGGCGCCGCCGCCCGGCACGGTGATCAGGTCGTGGCCCGTACCGTCGCTGCCCAGGTCGAAGGCGAGGAGTTCACCGGCGTCGCCGCTGTGTCCGGCGGCGACCAGCGCGGCCCCCGCCCCGTCGCCGAAGACCACTCCGGCCGACCGGTCCCCGGGGTCCAGCCAGGTGGAGTAGACGTCGGCGCCCACCAGGAGAATCCGGCGGTAGAGGCCCGAGGCGACCAGCCCGTGGCAGACGGCGAGTCCGTAGACGAAGCCGCTGCAGACGGCCGCGATGTCGAAGGCGGGGACCGTCCCCAGGCCGAGCCGGGCCGCGAGGGCGGGCGCCGTGCCCGGGCAGAGGTGGTCCGGGGTGGCCGTAGCGAGCACCAGCGCGTCCACCCGGCCGGGCGCGGCCCCGTCGACCAGCCGGCGGGCCGCCTCGTGCGCGAGATCCCCGGTGGAGAGCCCGGGACCGGCCCGGTGCCGGCTCACGATGCCCGTACGACGCCGCACCCACGCGTCGTCCACGCCCCACGCCGCGGGCAGCGCGTCATTGCCCACCGGCTTTCCCGGCACCCATCCCGCGACGCCTTCCAGCACCGCCGTACGTACGCCGCCACCGGCGCCCGTTGCCGCCCGTCCGCTCGTCACCCGTCGCCCCGCTCCCCTGATCGGCCCGTACCCTGTCATGCGAACGGCGCAACACACAGTGCGGATGCGTTCGACACCGCCGAACGGGTGACTGACGTTCACCTGTACGAGTGGAGATCGGCTCAACAGGTGGCGGAGTGCGGCTCGGTCACCATTCCCCCCGCCGGCCTGCCCCGGTCGTCTCCGCGGAACTCCCGGGCAGCCCGGCCGGGCGTGGGACGGAGCTTCAGGAACCGTCCCCATCTCCCGCCTCTCCGTACCGCCGTTCGAACTTGGCGACCTGTCCCTCCGCATCGACGACACGGGCATGGCCGGTATGGAAGGGGTGGCTCTCGGCGGAGATCTCGACGTCGACGACGGGGTAGCTCCGGCCGTCGTCCCAGTCGATGGTCTGCTCGCTGGACGCGGTGGACCGCGTGAGGAAGGCGTATCCGGCCGACCGGTCGCGGAACACGACGGGCCGGTAGTCGGGGTGCTTGTCCTGCTGCATGACTGGCTCCCGGGGGCGATGGAACGGATGGGCAGGCCCCGCCCTCTCCCCTTCCGGTGGAACGGGTGGGACGGATGCGGTTCCGACCACCTTCTCCAGCCCGGCCCCCGGACGCGATCCCTGACCGCCCGTACGGGGCGCGGGCCAGGCCGTTCACGGTTCGGGCGCCCGGCGCACACGGTCCCGGGGCGCGTCGCGGTCACCGGCCCGGAGCGGGCGGGGCCTGCCCCCCCGACGCCCCCCGCACCAAGATCATCCCCAGGCGGTGCGCAGGTCATCCACGCGCGGTCTCCCGGAGTTCATCTCACGCCGCTACGTTCTCGCGGGCACACCTCGTGACCCGGCCCCCGCTCGGGCGACTGCCGGGCCCATGGCGTGTGCGCACGACCGAACTCCTCTCCCCCCGGAGGCCCATGATGACGCTCACGACCGCCGAGTTGCCGCTCGCCGCTCCCCCACCGCTGGAACAGGCACTCCTGGAGCGGGAGTCCGCTGTACGGGCACTCACGGAAAGGGAGTTCGCGGCGCGGGAATCCACGGCGCGGGAATCCACGGAAGGCGAGCCCGGGAACGCGGCCGAGAACGCGGACTCCCCCGCGGTCGCCGCGCCGGCCGCCGAACTCCACCTCTCCCGGCGGCTGATGCTGCGCGGTGCCGCCGTCGCGCTCGGCGCGCTCGCCACCGGCTCCGCCGCCGGGGCGGCCGCGGCGCCCACCGCCGAGGCGGCCGAGTACGTCCTGCCCCAGGGCTACAACGGCGACATCTCGGACCTCAGGCACGTGGTGATCCTGATGCAGGAGAACCGCTCCTTCGACCACTACCTCGGCCAGCTCCCCGGCGTGCGCGGGCACGACGACAAGCAGGCGCTGACCTTCCAGGACGGCACGAGCGTCTTCCAGCAGCGGGCCGCGGACGGAACGGTCGTCGCGCCGTCCGCCTCCACCGCCACCTGGGGCGACAACCACAACTTCTACGGCGCGAACGAGGGCCGCTGGAACACCTGGGTGCAGGACAAGGGCGCGAGCTGCATGCGCTACTACACCCCCGGCCACATGCCGTGGATGTACTCGCTGGCGAGCCAGTACACCGTCTGCGACATGAACTTCTGCTCGCTGCACGGCCCGACCATCCCCAACCGCTACTACCTGATGACCGGTACCTCGCACGGCGAGACCTCCAACGCCGGGCAGAACGACTACAGCCGCGACTGGCTGACGGTGCCCGAGCAGCTCCAGCGGGCCGGCATCGACTGGCGGGTCTACAGCGACAACAGCGGCAACGGCCTCAAAGGCGCCCTGCAGAGCGGCTTCGTCGGCGACTACGGCTGCAACGTCACCAACAGCTTCCGGGCCTTCGACCCCCGCTCGGCCGGCCCCGAGGACCTGGAGCCGGGCACCGGCAGGATCTGGAAGGCCAACTCCTTCCTCTACTCCGGGGCCACCACCCCCGACGACGACTCCGACGCGAACCTCGACGCGGTCCTGCGCGATCTCGCCGCCGCCTGCGAGCCCGGCGCGGAGCACCCGCTGCCGGAGGTCTCGTGGGTGGTGATGCCGGCCGCGTGGAGCGAGCACCCCAACTTCGACACCGTGCACGGCGAGCGCTACATGGACAAGGTGCTCCGCACCCTCCAGAGCAACCCCGCCGTCTGGGACCACACCCTGGTGGTCATCACCTACGACGAGAACGACGGGAAGTTCGACCACGTCCTGCCGCCGCGCCCCGAGGCGGGCACGCCCGGCGAGTTCTCCGGCACCACACCGTACGGGTTCGGGCCGCGGGTGCCGATGCTGCTGGTCTCACCGTGGACACGCGGCGGATACGTCGCCTCCGAGGTCTTCGACCACACCTCGACCGTGAAGTTCCTGGAGACCTGGGCCGCCCACCTCGGCAAGCCCTTCACCTGCCCGAACATCACCGACTGGCGGCGCGCCGTCTCCGGCGACCTGACCAGCGCCATCGACTTCGCCCACCCGCAGCCCGGTCCCGCCGACATCGCCGACCCGGTGAACGGCACGCCCCCGCCGATGTCCCCGGACGGGATGAAACCGCGAGGGCTCTCCTTCCATCCGCACGCCACGCTCACCGAGAACCGCTCGGCGGGCACGGTGACCGCCACCATGACGTTGTCCGGCGGCCCGGACGGCAAGGCGGTCAGCCTCCAGGTCTTCCCCGACAGGTACCTGCCGTTCACCAACACCCCGTACACGGTCTCCGCCCCGGCGCCGCGCCTGCACACCTGGGACGCGAGGAAGACGGACGGGAAGTACGCCTTCTCCGTGTACGGCCCCGACGGTTTCGTGCGCTCCTTCGCCGGCCGGCTCGTCCCCGCGGCCCAGAAGAACATCGCGGTACCACGCGTCGAAGCCGAGCTGGTCCCCGGCACGGAGGCCGAGGTCCGCCTCACCCTGCGCAACGACGGCGCCCAGCCGGTCCGCTACACCCTCACCGCCCACGACTACCTCGGCGGCACCCAGAGCTACAGCGTCGCCGGCGGGGCCGCCACCACCGTCGGATGGCCGACGCGGCTCGGCTACTACGACGTCGTCATCACCGCCGACACCGGCACCGGCTGGACCCAGCGGTACGCCGGCCGCGTGGCGACGGTCCGGGGGGCGGGAGCATGAGACCGCGTACCCGCCACCACGCGGCCCGACTGGCCGCGCTGGTCCTGCTGCTCACCTCCACCACCCTGCTCGCGGGGCCGGCGGGAGCGGCAGCGCCCGCCCCGCACGCCGCCGCGACGGCGGCCACGGACGTGCCCGCCCCGGACGTCCTCGCCGTCGACTTCGCGGAGCGCACCCCCGCCGACCACGCTCAGGGGCTCGCGCCCGCCGTCAAGGGCGTACCGCAGATCACCAGGGACCCGGGCGCCGGAAAGCCGGTGGCCACCTTCGACGGCACCTCGGACGCGTACACCTATCCGTTCGCCGGCCAGTGGTCCAAGCTCACCGGCGGCTTCTCCGTCGGGTGCCGCTTCCGCTGGAACGGTGCGACGGTCCCGGCCACCGGGCAGAAGGCGATCTGCTCGAACGCCCAGTCCGGCGGGGCCGATCTCCAGATCGACAGCGGCCGGCTGGCCTTCTCGGTGAACGTCGGCGGCTACACGTACACCCGCGCCCCGATCGTCGCCGGCCGCTGGTACGACGCGGTGGCGACCTGGGACGGCCAGGACGTCAAGCTGTACGTGGACGGAGTGCTCGCCTCGGCCGCGGCGGCGGCGGGCGCGCTCACCGCCCCCGCGTCCGGCGCGCAGAACTGGACGCTGGGCGCCGACTCGGCTGCTGCCGGGGGCATCGAGTCCCCCGCGCCCGTCAGCATCGCCACCGCCGACGTGTGGGGCCGCGCGCTCACGGCCGGTCAGGTCGCCGCCTTCTCCGAGCGGAACAGCGCCCCGCCCTCCGGAGCGCCCGACTGCACCGCGTACCAGGACGGAGTCGCCGACGCCGCCGACGCCCCGGCCGGCACGGTCGTCCTGGACGAGGACTTCTCCGGGCCCGATCCGGCCGCCTGCTGGAACCGGGCCACCGGATCGGAGCCCTGGACGGTGGCCGGCGGACGGCTCACCGGCCGTTCACCGGTCGCCGGGGACCAGCCGGTGCTGACCTTCGGGCCGCACCTGGACGACTACCTCTTCGAGGCCACGGCCCGCTTCGACGGGGTGCTGCGGCCGGACGACCCGTGGTTCGCGCTGATCGCGGACACTCCCGCCAACGGGGTTCGCCCCTACCCGGCGTTCGCGGTCCGCAGCGGCACCACGGCGGCCGACGGCGTCCGTGCCTTCGTCCAGTCGCCCACCGCGGTCACGGCCCTCGCCGGTGCGCCCTCCGGCACCGGCCTGGGCACCGGCACCGAGGCGCGCCTCGCGCTGGAGGTGCACGGCACGACCGCCGATTTCCTTGTCGACGACCGGCTCGTCCTCGCGGGGGTGACGCTCCCCCGCACCGCCACGGGGGTGGTTGGCCTGGTCCTGGACTCCGCGACGGTCTCCTTCGACGACCTCCGGGTCACCAAGCTGGGCCCGCTGTCCACCACCGGCTTCATGACCGACATGTTCCGGCTGCCCGCCGCGCCCGTCTCCTCCGCCGTCCGCCGGCCGCTCGCCGGCCTGTGGCAGGCGGGCTGGACGCGGCCGGGCGGGGCCGGGGTGGCGTTCCGCAAGGTCTCCGGTGACCCCTGGCTGGACGTGAGCGCCGACGGCGTCGTCACCGGCGCCGTGCCCGCCGAGGTCCCGCAGGACGAGGGCGCGCTCACCGTCGAGGCCACCGACGGCACGACAACGGCCCGCATCCTCCTCCAGGTCCCGGTCGCGGCGGCCGGCGCGGCCCCGCAGTTGCAGAGCGCGTCGTGGAACGCCTGGGACGGCGGCAGCCACGTCACCGACGCGGTGGCCAAGAACGTCGCCGTGATCGCCACCCAGGGCATCACCCTGGCCGGGTTCCAGGACGGCGGCGCGGCGATGGCCCGCGAGGTCGGCGCCGCACTCGGCTGGAACGTCTACGCCTCCGGCGATCTGGGCATCGTCTCCGCCTACCCGATCGGCGACGCGGACCGGGTCGCCCCGACCGACGCCGCCCCGGCCGCGGCCGTCACCCTGGACGTGGCGGGTACTCCGGTACGGGTCTGGAACGCGCGCCTCGACGAGGCCGACTACGGCCCCTACCGCGCCTGCTTCGACGGGGCCACCGACCTCGCGGCGCACGAGCGGACCACCACGCGTTACGCCCAGGCCCGCGCCGTGGCCCAGAAGATGGCGGCCGACGTCTCCGGGGACGCCCCGGTGCTGCTCCTCGGCGACCTGGCCTCGCCCTCGTCCGCCGACTGGACGGACCACACCAGCGGCTCGCACTGCGGTGCCGGCGCCGTGGACTGGCCGGTTCCGGACGTCTTCGCCGGTATCGGTCTGACCGACTCGTTCCGCGTCGCCGCGCCCGACCCGGAGACCGACCCGGGAGACACCTGGTCCCCGGTCGTCTCCACCGGCCCCGACGGGAAGGAGGAGCCGCAGGACCGCGTCGACTACGTCTGGTACTCGGGTGACGCCCTGCACGTCGACGAGGCGCACGCGCTGACCGTCGGCTGGCCCTCCGAGGACGACGTGGCCGGCAACTCCTGGGCCTCCGACCACGCCGCCGCCGTCACGACCTTCACCCTCGGCGAAAGCGCCACGGCCCCCCTCCCGGAGCCTCCGGCCGTCTCGGTGGCCGACCGGACCGTCGCCTACCAGGCCGGCCACGGGCCCGCGGACGCCGCCGCGTTCCTCGCCGATGTGCACGCCGCCGCCGATCCGGCCGACGCGGTACTGAGGGCCGACCTCTCCGGCGTCGATTTCGGCACGCCCGGCTGGTACACCGCCCTGATCACCGCCGTGCACGGCCGCTCCACCTCGGACCCGGTGGCGGAGACCGTGCGCGTCGCGCCGCTGCCCGGCCTGGTCCTGTCCGCCACGACCGCCGCCTTCACCGTCGGCGACACCGTGGACGAGCCCGCCGTACTGGCGGCGCTGCAACCGGTCCTCGACGTCCCGGGCACGGTCCGCGTCGACCTGACGGCCGTCAGAACCCTGACGCCCGGCCGCTATCCGGTCACCGTGACCGCCACCGACGCGTGGGGCTTCACCACCACCCTGCCCGCCACCGTCGAGATCGCCGGCGCCCCGCCCACCGTCTGGAACCCCGACGGGACCTACGAAACCGGTTCCACCGTCACCTTCCGCGGCGCCCTCTACCAGGCGTCCTGGTGGACCCGGAACCAGACCCCCGGCGACCCGTACGGCCCCTGGCAGGAGATCGGCGCCACCGAGGACGGCACCGCCGTCTGGACTCCGTCCAGGATCTTCCGAACGGACGACGTGGCGGTCTACCGGGGAACGGTGTACCGGGCGAAGTGGTACACCCGCAACCAGGCCCCGGGAGACCCGAACGGGCTCTGGTCAAAAATTCATTGACAGCGCGTCAACCACGTGAATGCCGGAGCCCGGCCCGCCAGGGCCGGGCTCCGGCGTCTCCCCCCGGGCCGCCCTCAGCCCTCGTGTACGGACTCCAGCGCGTCGGCGACCGTCGAGAGGAAGCGGGCGTGCGCGTGCGGGCTGCACAGGGGTTCCGGGTTCCACGGCACGACGAGCGTTCCGGCGTCGAGCAGCTCGGCCCACTCCGGCTGGGCGCGGAGGCTTTCCAGGGGCGCCGCGTTGACGCGTACGTCCGTCAGCAGCACGTGCGGCGCGAGGGCGGCCACCTCCGCCCAAGGGGCCGTGTGCCAGTTGACGCCGGGGCCCGCGGGCGGGTCGACGAGGCCGACGCCCAGTTCGTCCAGGGCCGCCAGCTCGGGCCACTGGGCGGGGCGGGCGACGTACGCCTGGTCCAGGTCGGCCGGGGAGAGCGCCACCACCCGGACCGCGCCGGCGGATACGGAGGCGCGCAGCCGGGCCCGGGCGGCCTCCAGCTCCTCGTCCGCCCGGGGGAGTTCGTCCGCGCCCAGCGAGCGCGCCAGCTCGGCGAAGCGGTCGGACGTCCCGGCCAGCGTGCGCGACTGTCCGACGTCGATCACGACGACCGGGACCTGCTCCTCCAGGTGCTTGGCGGTGTCCGGGCCGAGTCCGTACACCTGGCCGCCGCCGTAGCTGACGGCCACCACCAGGTCGGGCGCGTCGCGCAGCAGGGTGTCCACGTCGAGCGCGGTACCCGCGCCCAGGTAGGCCACCTCGTCCACCGGGAGTTCCCCGCTCTTCGCCGGGTCGATCCCGGCGCCGTCGTGGCCCGAGCCGAAGACGCCGCGGGACCGGACGCCCAGGTCCCAGAGGGTGGCGCCCGCCTGGACGTACGCCAGCACCCGCGAAGGGGTCCGCTCGGCCCGGGACACCCGGCCCCGGTCGTCCGAGAAGCGCCACCCGCTCTGTTCCGTCACGTTCCCCACCCCTTGATGCGTGCTCTTCCGCCGGCCACCGGCCCCCTTCGCACAGATGTACCTGCCCAACTCCTCGCCGCCGCACCCCTCGGCCCCGGACCGGCGTCGCGACCCCCGCGGGGGCGCTCCGGTGCCGACGGGGAAGCCGCCTCGCGCTTCTTCACGCGGGCGGAAACCCGGTTTCGCCCTGCTTCGATCAAGAAACACTCCTTGCGACCGGCACGCCCCGCCCCGGACGGAAGAATGCGCCCATGCCCGCGACCGCTCTCAAGGCAGCCCTGGCCCTGCCCCTCGTCGCCGCGCTCGGCCTCGCCCCTTCCGCGCGCGGAACGGCCCCCGGGACCGCGCCGGACAGCCCTCGCGAGGTGACCGGACGGCCGACCGCCTCCTGCCCGGTGGTCGACGTACTCACCGTGTACACGCCGAAGGCAGCGGCGGCGGTCGGCGGTGTGCACCGGGTGCCGGTGTCGGCGCAGGAGATCGCCACGCGGATGAACGAGTCCCTGCTCGCGAGCGGGGTCTGCGGCTCCATCCGGATCGTGCACCCGTACACGGCGAAGGGGTACGAGGGCTCCGACGAGTTCGACGCGGCGTACGAAGGGCTCCGCGAGGGCACCGATCCCGCACTCGGGCCGACCGCGCGGCAGCGCCGCGACCGGCACGGGGCGGACCTGGTGACGCTCGTGGTGGACGCGTCCGGACGGGGCGGCGGCACGGGGGACTACACCCCCCGGCTCACCGCCGACTCGGACGCGTACGCCTACGCGGTCGTGGACGTCCAGGGCATCGCGCTCGACTCGGCGAGCCACGAGATCGGCCACAACCTGGGTCTGGCCCACGACCGTACGACGCTCGCAGATGGGGCCGAGGGGGCCATGGAGGTCAGCAGCACCCGCCCGTACAACACCGGCTGGGTCACCGAGGACCGCGAGTACTACACGATCATGGCCTACCGCGCTGCCTGCGGTGAGCACTGCCGCCGCATCAGCCGCTTCTCCAGCGCCCGGGGCACCTGGAAAGGCCGCCGCCTCGGGGACGCGGCCAACGACAGCGCCCGGGTACTGCGGGAGACGATGCCGGTCGTCGCCGGGTACCGCGACGCCCCGTGAGGCGACCCGCCGGACACGGCGGCGGGCCGCGCGGCCAGGACGGCTACTGGAGTCCGGCGCTGTCGGTGCTCCGGCCGAGGTAGGTCAGCGGCCCGGGGTCGGGCACGTCGATCCCGTGGAATCCGAGCCGGTCGTAGAAGATCCTGGCCGGCTTGTTGGCCGTCAGCATCGAGAGGTACACGTCGGCGACCCCCTTGGCCCGCAGCGCGTCGAGGAACGTGCGCATCAGTTCCCGCCCGTGGCCCTTGCGCTGCCACGGCGGCAGCAGGTCGATGTGCAGATGGGCCGGGTACGCGGCGACCTGCGGACCGAGCATGTGCTCGGGGCGGTGCAGGAGCGCGATCATCTCCTCGGTGGGCGTGGTGGGCGGCTTGTCGGAGGCCGGGAAGCGGCCGGCCACCAGCGGGAGCCAGCGCTCCCGGAAGGCGGTGGCGAAGGCCGTGGTGTCGGCCGTGCCCAGCACGTATCCGACCGCCCGTCCCGAGCCGTCGTCCAGCACGAAGGCGAGATCGGGTTCGAGGTACGCGTACGGCGCGGCGAACAGGCTGGGCATCAACTCCTGATCGGCGTAGATGTGCCGGGAGTCACCGCCGTTGTCGGCCGTCCGGACACAGATGCCGGCGAGCGCGGCACGGTCACCGGGGCGGTAGGAGCGTATGTACGCGGGCTGTCCCATGGCCGGGAGCATGCCACCTTGGGAGCGCTCCCACAAGGTCCGTCCGGGCACGCGGGACGGATCGGGCGGCGCCCCGCACCGCCCGGTCAGCCCCCTCCGCCGGCCCCCTCGGCCGCCGCCTCGCCGCCCCCTTGCGAGGGGACCGTCGGCAGCGCTTCCCGGGCCTTCCGTTCCGCGGCCAGCTCGACGTTGAACTGGGCTCCGGCCAGCAGGGCCAGGTTGGTGAACCAGACCCAGATGAGGAAGACGACGAGCCCCGCGAGGGAGCCGTACAACCGGCTGTAGGCGGCGACGTGCGTGGCGTAGAGCGCGAACCCCGCGGAGGCGACGAGCCAGAGCACGGCCGCGAGCACTCCGCCGGGCAGCCCCTGCCGTGTGCCGCGCACCGAGCGCGGTCCCGTCCGGAAGAGGACCGTGATGAGACAGGTGACCAGCACCAGCAGGACCGGCCACTTGAGGAACCACCACAGGGCCTGTCCCGCCTCGGCGAGCCCGAGCCTGCGGGCCGCCCAGCGGGCGAGCGGTCCGGTGAGCACCAGCACGAACGCGCTGGTCAGCATCAGCAGGAGCAGGCCGATCGCGGAGGCGACGATGGTGTGCGCGTTGCGCAGCGCCGGACGGGTGTCGCGCTCGTGGTGCATGGCGTGCAGGGCGCGGCGGAAGACCGCGAGGTAGCTGGAGGCCGACCAGACGGCGCTGACGCTGCCGGTGGCGACCAGCACCCAGCCCGCGGCGCGCTGCTCGGTGGCGGCCAGCAGCGGCTGGCGCAGGGCCGCACCGGACTCCGCCGGGGCGAAGGCCGTGATGTCCGTGATCAGCGCGGCGGTGGCGTCGGGGCTGGCCAGGCCGATGACGGAGACGGTGACCAGCAGGGCGGGCAGCAGGGCGAGGATGGCGTAGTACGTCTGAGCGGCGGCCCAGTCGGATATGTCGTCGTTCCACAGCGAGACGGGGGTCCGTCGCAACGCGGCGGACCAGGCGGCGGCGCGGCCGTCGGCCGGGTGGGCGTCGACCGCCTCGCGGGCAGGGGCAACGGACTTGCGGAACACGCGTCGCTCCGGGGGACGTGGACGGGATGGGGCACGCCGGACGCCCGTGCTGGTCGCACGGTCACGCCGCGTGTGCCGTCCTTTGTCTCATGCCTCGGTTTCGCGGGAGTACACCGCCACCCCGGATGCCCCGGTCCGGCCGGTGCCGGGGCGACGACGCGGGGCAGCCGTCCGGCCGTCAGTCGTTGACGGCCGTGAGGAGGACCACCGCGTCCTCCAGCGCCAGCAGCCCGTGCCGCTCCCTGGGGATCGGCCCCAGACCGCCGGCCATCAGCTCCACGTCGCCGGAGGGCGCGGTGATGCGGACCGCACCGCGGAGCACCAGGAGGGAGGCGGCGAGCGGAGCGTTGTGCTCGTCCAGCGCGGAGCCGGAGGTGAGGGCGATCACCGTCTGGCGCAGCGGAGGCTGCTGGAGCAGGCGGTGCGCGCTGCGCCCGTGGGGGGAGCTGCGCGCCGCGGCGAGGTGCTCGTCCGCGAGGGCGTTGAGGTCGTTCATACCGCCACTCTGCCGCAGCGCCCGCGGGCCCGCCGCCGGAGCGTGGCGTACAACGAGCCTCGCCGGGGCGGTCGGGCCCACCCCGTAGACTCGGCGGATGGCTAAGTATTTCGACGTGCATCCCGAGAACCCTCAGCGACGCACGATCAGCACGGTGGCCGATCTCATCCGTTCGGACGCCCTGGTCGCGTACCCCACGGACTCCTGCTACGCCCTCGGGTGCCGGCTGGGCAGCCGGGAGGGGATCAACCGCATCCGGTCGATCCGGCATCTCGACGACCGCCACCACTTCACCCTGGTGTGCGAGAACTTCGCCCAGCTGGGCCAGTTCGTCCAGATCGACAACGACGTCTTCCGCGCGATCAAGGCGGCGACGCCCGGCAGCTACACCTTCATCCTGCCCGCGACGAAGGAGGTGCCGCGCCAGCTGCTGCACCCGAAGAAGAAGACCGTGGGCGTCCGCATCCCCGACCATGCCGTGGTCCAGGCCCTGCTGAGCGAGCTCGGTGAACCGCTGCTCTCCAGCACGCTGCTGCTTCCCGACGAGGAGGAGCCGCTGACGCAGGGGTGGGAGATCAAGGAGCGGCTCGACCACGAGGTGGACGCGGTGGTGGACTCCGGCGACTGCGGGACGGAACCGACCACGGTCATCGACTTCTCGGACGGAGAGGTCACGGTCGTGCGCAAGGGGGCGGGAGACACGACCCGGTTCGAGTGAGTCTCTCCGCGTCGTCCGTCGCGTGGGCCCGTACCCGCTCGTGTCGTGGAGGCTGCCGTACGGGCTCGTGTGCACGGCACGGGCCCGACGTGAACAGCGTGGGACGGCACGGGCGACGCGTGGGGCCCGCTTACCGGCCCCCACGGCTCTTCCGGCGCCCTCGGCTCAGCCGAGCAGTGCACCGCCCGGGGTGGGCAGCGTTCCGCCCGACGTGAGGAGTTCGCCCGCCCGGCCGACCTCGTGGTCGGGCCGGCGCACCCAGCGTCCGACCGCGCACTCCGCCGTGATACCGGGGCCGAATCCGGCGATGAGGCCCTGCGCGTCGTCGTCCGCGCCGCCGTCCTCGAAGAGCCGGGCCAGCGCGTCGAAGACCACGGAACTCGCGATGTTCCCCCGCTCGGTGAGGGTGGCCCTGCTGTAGCGGAACATCCCCGGCGGCAGCTGGAGGAAGTGGCAGAGGTCGTCGAGGATGCGCGGGCCGCCCGCGTGCACGATGAAGAAGTCCATGGCCTGCACCGACCATCCGTGCAGGTCGACCAGGTTCTGGAGCACCGGGGCGAGCATCTCCATGGTGCCGGGGACCCGCCGGTCGAGCAGGAAGTGGAATCCGGTGTCGCGGACCGCGTAGGAGATCCAGTCCTCGGTGCCGGGCACCAGGTGCGAGGCGTTGCGTTCGAGTCGCATTCCGGCGCCGCCCTCGCCCCGGACGACGACCGCCGAGACTGCGTCGCCGAACAGGCCGTTGGAGAGCAGGGATCCGACGCCGATGTCGGTGGGCTGGTAGCAGAGCGAGCAGAACTCGCAGGACACGATGAGGACGTTGGACTGCGGATAGGCCCGGCAGAAGTCGTGGGCCCGGTTGATGGCCGCCCCGCCGGCGGCGCAGCCGAGCTGGGCGATCGGCAACTGCCGGGTCTCCGACCGGAAGCCCATGGTGTTGATCAGCCAGGCCGTCAGCGACGGCATCATGAAGCCCGTGCAGGAGACGTAGACGATGAGGTCGATCTCGGCCGCCTCGACCTCGGCGTACTCCAGTGCCCGGCCCACGACTTCGGGGACCCTCTTCTTGGCCTCGGCCTCGTACACCCTGTTGCGCACCTCGAAGCCGGGGTGGCGCAGCGTCTCCTCGATCGGCTGGACGAGGTGGCGGGTCTGCACTCCGGTGTTCCGGATGAGCCTCAGGACCAGGTCGCGCTGGGGGTGGCCGTCGTGGGTCTCGCGGGCGAGGTCCAGGGTCTGCTGCATCGTGATGACGTGTTCGGGCACAGCGATGGCCGGGCGGCACAGGGTCGCCATGGGTTCTCCTCGTGTCTGGGAGCGGAGGCTCACGTCACCATGTGACGGGCAGGGCGAGCGGGTAGCGCCAGATCGACGTGGTGTTCCAGCGGATGTCCTCCACCGGTGCGTCGAGGCGCAGGTGCGGGAACCGGCGGAGCAGCGACGAGAACGCGGTCTCCAGTTCCATCGTGGCGAGCGGGGCTCCCAGGCAGTGGTGGGCTCCCCAGCCGAAGGTCATGTGGGGGATGGACGGCCGGTCGGGGTCCAGGTCGTCGGGGCGCTCGAACTTCTCGGCGTCGCGGTTGGCGGTCAGGTAGGACACGTGCACCACGTCACCGGCGGAGATGCAGACGCCACCGAGTTCCACGTCCACCAGGGCGACCCGGGGGATGCCGACGCCCTTGCGGAACGGGATGTGGCGCAGGAGTTCCTCCAGGGTGCGGGGCAGGCGCTCCGGGGAGTCGCGCAGGGTCCGGGTGAGTTCGGGGCGGACGAGCAGCGAGTAGGCGATGTTGCCGAGTTGGTAGGTGGTGGTGTCCTGTCCGGTGATGAGCAGGACCATGGCCATGACGGTCAGTTCGTCGTCACCGAGGAGTTCGTCGCCGTCGCGTGCGGTGGCGAGGGTGGAGATGAGGTCCTCGCCGGGCGACCGGCGGCGGCGGGCGGTGAGTTCGCCGAAGTAGGCGCGGAGTTCCGCCTTGGCGCGGACGGCGTCCTCCTTGCCGGCGGCTCCGACATTCATCATGGTGAGGGCGTGGGAGCGGAGCCAGGGCCGGTCCGGCTCGGGGATGTCGAGCACTTCGCAGATGGTGACGAGTGGCAGGGGCGCGGCGACCGCCGCCATGAAGTCGGCCGGGGTTCCGCCGTCCTCCATCGTGTCGAGCAGCTGGTCGACGATGCGCTGGGTGCCGACGCGCATGGCGTCGATGCGGCGGGCGGTGAAGCTCTTGGCCACCAGGCTCCGGAGCCTGCTGCTGGCCGGCGGGTCCATGAGGTTGATGGCCTCGTCCTGGACGATGGGTTCGGGGGTCATCCGGGGGAAGTCCCGTCCCGTCACCGCGCTGCGGCTGAAGCGCCGGTCGGTGGTGACCGTGCGGACGTCCTCGTACCGGGTGACCAGCCAGGCGTCCCCTTCTCCGTACGGCATCCGGATGCGGGACACCGGCGCGGTGGTCAGCAACTCCTTGAGCTGGGGGTCGAACTCCAGCTGGTGCGCGAAGTCGAAGGGGCAGCTGCGTACGGTTTCCGTGCTCTCCACCGAGGTTCTCCCAGGGACCGGGCCGGCTGATGGGTGGTCAGATCCGCCCCCCGACCAGGACCGGACCCCGGCTTTATTCCCGTCACTCTGTGAAACATGTTAGCCACGCTGTGTAGTCAGCCGATCAGGGGGTGCGTGGGCGGCGCACGGGACCGAAGGGCGCATGGCCGGTGACCCGCACGAATGAATTTGCGCCCGCGTGCGCGCCTCGCTGGTAGGGCTCACTGGGCCGCGTCCGAACCAGGGCACGGCCGGAACCAGCACATCGAGCACGTGGAAGAGGCGCGACCATGACAGACATCGACGACCGTTCGACCGCCGGCCCGAACCCCCTCCCCGGACGCCGGGGGTTCGTACTGACGGGGGTCGGTCTCGCCGGGGCGGTGGCGGGTGCGCCGGACGCCTTCGCGGCACCGGTCCGGCGGCCGGAAGCGGCGGACGAGGTGGCACGGAAGGCCGCGGTGCCGTTCCACGGACCGCACCAGTCGGGCATCGTGACACCGCAGCAGGCGTTCGTCGCGTTCGTCGCCTTCGACGTGCTCGCCACGGACCGGAGCGGACTGGCCGACGTCTTCGACGTGTTGACGAAGCGGGCGAGGGCCCTCACCGCGGCCTCCGCACAGGGTGGCCCCGACGACCGTCTGACCATCACGGTCGGCGTCGGGGCGCCCCTCTTCGACGGCCGCTTCGGCCTGCGGTCGCGCCGGCCCGCGGGGTTGCGGACCATGCCCGCGTTCCCCGGGGACGACCTCGACCCGGACGCCTGCCACGGGGACCTGTCGGTCCAGGTCTGCGCGGAGCACCCCGACGCCGTCCTGGGGGTGATGCGTGATCTGCAGCTGGCGCTGCGGGGGTCGGCCGCCCCGAGGTGGCGGAGCGACGGGTTTCTCAACCCGCCCCGGCCGAGCGGCGCGCCGCGCAGCATCGTCGGATTCAAGGACGGCATCTCCCACCCGGACACGACGTCCGAGCGGGAGATGGACCGGGTGCTGTGGCTGGGTTCGCGCAGCGGGGCGCCCGCCTGGGCCTGGGGCGGCTGCTACCAGGTACTGCGGACGACCCGGCTGCGGGTCGAGGCGTGGGACCGGCTGCCGGTGTCCGAGCAGGAGCGCGCCTTCGGCCGGAACAAGGCGACGGGTGCTCCGCTGACCGGCACCAAGGAGACGGACCTTCCCGACTACCGGTCGGACCCGGACGGCCGGAAGATCTCCTTCGACTCGCACATCCGCCGGGCGAACCCGAGGACGCCCGAGACGGCCGACTCGCTCCCGCTGCGCCGCAGTTACAACTTCGACCGCGGCCTGGCGCCCGATGGTGCGCTCGACGTGGGGCTGAACTTCTGCTGCTACCAGCAGGACATCGGGCGGCAGTTCGAGGCGGTGCAGCGGCGCCTGGACGGCGAACCCCTCGCGGACTTCACCGTCACGCGGGGCGGCGGCTACTTCCTCGTGCTGCCCGGCGTGAAGGACGCGAAGGACAGGCTCGGGGCGAGCCTGCTGGCCGACTGAGGTCTCCTCGGGGGGAGATACGGAGGGCCCGGGGAGCGCGACGGCGCCTCCCCGGGCCCTTCCTTGTCAGAACCCTTTACGCGCCTGACATGCACCGGTAATTTCCTGGGCGCAAGAGATTGCAGAAAGATTCTGACAGCCATTGCCGTCGGAATCCTTCCGCTCGCCCGAACCCCGAGGCGCGTCCGGGTTCTCCGGCGGGATCTCGGCCGATGCCCGTACCGGGCACCGGCGTTGTCGGCAGCCGCGGCCTCCCCCGCCACGGCCTCCCCCTGGAGACATGATGAAACGCTCCCCCCTACGGCTGCTGAGACGCCCCGTGGCGGCGGCCGCGACGGCGACCGCGCTGCTGGGCCTGCTCACCGCGATGCCCGCGCCGGAACAGGTGTCCGCGACGCCGGTCGCCGCCACCGAGAACTCGGCGACCGTCTTCTACTGGACGAAGACGAAGAACTGGCCGGCCTACAGGCTTCACTGGGCTCCCGACGGGGGTTCGTGGACCACCGTGCCGGGGACAACGATGACTGCCGCCTGTACGGACTGGGTGAAGCTGACCGTCCCGCTCGGCAGCGCCACCGGCCTGGCCGCCACCTTCAACAACGGCAGTGGCGTCTGGGACAACAACTCCGGCAACAACTACGCGCTGGGCACCGGGAACATCACCGTCAAGGACGGCGTGGTGGCCCACAGCGACCCGTGCGCGGACAGCGGTACGACTCCGAGCCCCTCCCCCACCGGGACGAACAGCGCGGAGGTCTACTACTCCACCGCGACGGTGGGCTGGACCACCACCAACCTCCACTACCAGCCGGCGGGCGGCGCGTGGACGACCGTCCCCGGGGTGGGCATGGAGGCGGCCTGCACCGGGTGGGTCAGACGGACCGTCGACCTCGGCACGGCCACCGGGCTCAACGCCACGTTCAACAACGGCAACGGCGTCTGGGACAACAACAACGGGGCCAACTACGCGCTCACCGGTGGACGTTCCACGGTGAAGGACCACAAGGTCACCCCGAACGCGGCCGACCCGTGCGCCGCCGCGGTGCCCGACACCACGGCGCCCACCGCTCCGACGAAGGCGGCCGCCGCCGCGGACGGCGTGTCGGTCGTCCTCTCCTGGGAACCCTCCACGGACAACGTTGGGGTCACGAAGTATCAGGTCACCCGCACCGGTGGGACGAAGGGCACCCTGGTGGCGGACACCGGCTCCACGGTGTTCTCCGACACCGGACTGGAGGAGCGGACCGCGTACAGCTACACCGTCAAGGCGGTGGACGCGGCCGGCAACGTCTCGGCGGCCTCGGCGGCGGCGGCCGCCACCACCGGCGACAAGCCGCCGACCGCGGCCTCGGGGCAGCCGCTCGGCACCGACCCCCGCAAGGACCCGATCTACTTCGTCCTGACCGCCCGCTTCAATGACGGTGACAGCACGAACAACCGGGGTGGCAGCCAGGACGTGAAGTCCGGCAACGCGGCCAACAACGACCCCATGTTCCGGGGCGACTTCAAGGGCCTGGTCAAGAAGCTCGACTACATCAAGGGGCTGGGCTTCTCGGCCATCTGGATCACGCCCGTGGTGCTCAACCGCTCGGACTACGACTACCACGGCTACCACGGCTACGACTTCTACAGGGTCGACCCGCGCCTGGAGTCCGCCGGAGCCTCGTACCAGGACCTCATCAACGCGGCGCACGCCAAGGGGATGAAGATCTACCAGGACGTCGTCTACAACCACTCCTCGCGGTGGGGCGCCAAGGGGCTGTTCACGCCGACGGTCTACGGCGTGCGGGACTCCCAGTGGAGCTGGTACTACGACGAGAAGAACGAGGGCTTCGAGTACGACGGGCTGACCGTCGAGACGAAGTCGGGCAAGTCCTACTACAACGGCGACCTGTGGTCCACCGCCGAGCCGTCGGGCAACACCTGCCTCAACTGGGGCAAACCCACCGGGAGTACGTCCGCCGAGGGTTACAAGGTCTACAACTGCCAGTGGCCGAACGCCACTTCCGGGATGTTCCCGACCGTGTACTACCACAACTGCTGGATCGGCAACTGGGAGGGCGAGGACTCGCGCAGCTGCTGGCTCCACGAGGACCTCGCGGACTTCAACACCGAGAGCGCCCCGGTGCAGAACTACCTGATCGGCGCCTACGACAAGTACATCGACATGGGCGTCGACGGCTTCCGGATCGACACCGCCGTGCACATCCCGCGCACCACCTGGAACCGCCGCTTCCTGCCGGCGATCCAGGAACGTGTCACCTCGCGGTTCGGTGCCGAGGCCGCGAAGAACTTCTTCGTCTTCGGCGAGGTCGGCGCCTTCGTCAACGACAAGTGGAACCGGGGCTCGGTCAACCACTCCGCGCAGTTCTACACCTGGAAGGAGCGCAAGGAGTACAGCGCGGACGACGCCGCCGCCTCCCTGGAGATGTACACCTACGAGGAGCAGCTGGGCACCGGGCAGCAGCCGGTCTCCGACAACGCCTTCCTGAAGGGGAACGCCTACCACACGCCGGACCACAGCCAGTTCTCCGGGATGAACGTCATCGACATGCGGATGCACATGAACTTCGGTGACGCCAACAACGCCTACAGCAACGGCAAGGACTCGGACGACAGTTACAACGACGCCACCTACAACGTCGTCTACGTCGACAGTCACGACTACGGGCCCAACAAGAGCAGTGAGCGGTACGCGGGCGGCACGGACGCGTGGGCGGAGAACATGGCCCTGATGTGGACGTTCCGCGGCATCCCGACGCTGTACTACGGCTCCGAGGTCGAGTTCCAGGCGGGCAAGAAGATCGACTGCGGGCCCACCTGCCCGCTGGCGACGACCGGGCGGGCGTACTTCGGCGACCGCATCGCCGGTGACGTGACGGCCTCGGACTTCAGCAAGGTCTCCTCGGCGAGCGGCACGGTCGCCGACACCCTCGCACAGCCGCTGGTCAAGCACGTGCAGCGGCTCAACCAGATCCGGCGGGCCGTTCCGGCGCTCCAGATGGGCCAGTACTCCACGGAGGGCATCAGCGGCTCGATGGCGTACAAGCGCCGGTACACCGACGCGGCGAGCGGGGTCGACTCCTTCGCCCTGGTGACCGTCACCGGGGGCGCTTCGTACACCGGGATCCCGAACGGCACCTACAAGGACGCCGTGACCGGGGACGTCCGGACGGTGTCCGACGGCACGCTCACGGTGGCCGCGCCCGGCAAGGGCAACCTCCGGGTGTACGTGCTCGACCTGGGCGGCAGGAACGCCGCTCCCGGGCAGGTCGGCACCGCCGGTCCGTACCTGAAGTAGTGCGCCGGTGGGCGCCGGTGCGGGCCCGTCCGCGGGGCCCGCACCGGCGCTCTCGCGTGTGCGGGGCGTGGAGCGGCCGGGTGGTTACCGGCCGGCGATCAGGTGCGGGAAGCGCCATTCCGTGCGGGTGCGGAGCGTCTGGCCGGGGCGCAGGACCGTGGTGGGGTAGCCGGCGTGGTTGGGCGAGTCGGGCAGGTGCTGGGTCTCCAGGCAGACCGCGCCGTGGCGGTCGTGCACGCGGCCCTCGCCGTCGGTGAAGGTGCCGTCCAGCAGGTTGCCCGTGTAGACCTGGATACCGGGTTCCGTGGTCCACACCTCCATCACGCGGGAGGCGTCGGGCGCGGTGAGCCGGGCGGCGCGGCGCAGCCCGTCGACGCCGGGGGCCTCGTCGCGCAGGACCCAGCAGTGGTCGAATCCGCCGGCCGAGGCGAGCTGGTCGTGCGGGAGGGCGAGGCGCTCGCGCAGTACCTGGGGGGAGGTGAGGTCGAACGGGGTGCCGCGCACCTCGGCCGGGTCTCCCTCGGGAATGCCCTCGGGGTCCACGGGGAGGTAGTGGTCGGCGTCGACCTCCAGGGTGTGCCCGAGGATGTCGTCGTCGCCCAGGTTGAAGTAGGCGTGCTGGGTGAGGTTGACGACGGTCGCCCGGTCGGTGGTGGCGGTGCAGTCGAGCGAGAAGGTGCCCGAGGCGTCGACGGCGTAGGTGGCACGGACGTCGAGGGCGCCGGGGAAGCCCATGTCGCCGTCGGGGCTGTGCAGGCGCAGGTCGACGAAGGCGGCGTCGCCGTCCTCCCTGCCGGAGGCCTCCCACATTCTGGTGTTGAAGCCTTCGGGTCCGCCGTGCAGCGCGTGGCCGCGGTCGTTGACGGGGATCTCGTGGGTGGTGCCGTCGAGCGCGAAGCTGCCGTGTGCGATGCGGTTGGCGTAACGGCCCACGAGCGCCCCGAAGTAGGGGTGGTCCTTCGCGTATTCGTCCATTGTCGAAAGGGATCTGACGATCTGTCGACTCTCGCCGTGGGTGTCCGGCACGGTGAGACGGTGCAGGACGCCCCCGTAGGTGAGGACTTCGGCCCGCACTCCGGTGCCGGAATCCAGCGTCCAGAGGTCTGCTTCGGCGTTCCCGGGAGCGGAGCCGAAGGGGGTGCGGTGCGCGGTGGGGCGGGGCATCGGCGTTCCTTGGTGGAAGCGGCCGGCCGGTGCGGGTGGGCGCAGCGGTCGGCCGGAGGGACGGCGGCCGACGGCCGTCGTGGACGGGTGGGTGGCCGCGCGGCCCGGCGCGAGCCGGCAGGGCGGCCCGCGCCGCCGGGGCTCGGTACCCCGGCGCGCGCCGGTGGATCGCCCCGGCCGGGCGGCCGTTCAGGCAGCCGGGGCGGGCGGCCGGGGGACCGTCGACTCGCGGACGACGAGCCGGTAGCCGGGGCGTGGGCGCCGCGGTTCGGTCACCGGTTCGCCCGCGAGCCGCTCGACGAGGCTGTCGACGGCGAGGCGGGCGATGGCCTCCTTGTCGGGGGCGATGGTGGTGAGGGTGGTGGTGCCGTAACTGCTTTCCTCGATGTCGTCGAAGCCGACGAAGGCGATGTCGTCCGGGACGGACAGCCCGCGCGCGGTGACGGTGCGCATGGCCCCGATCGCGATCAGGTCGTTGTAGGCGAAGACCGCGTCGGGCCGTTCGCCCCGGTCGAGCAGGGATGCCATCGCGATGGCGCCGTCCTCACGCCCGAATCCGTCCGTGACCACGACCAGCGCTTCGTCCGGTTCGATGCCGGCGGCCGTCAGCTCCTCGCGCCAGCCGCGCAACCGGAGGTGCGCGGGCTGGCGTTCACGGCCGGTGCGGGATCCGAGGAAGGCGATCCTGTTGCGTCCGTGGTCGAGGAGGTGGCGTACCGCGGTGCGGGCTGCGGCGACGTTGTCGATCGCGATGTGGTCGTAGGGCGCTTCGTACTCCCGCTCCCCCAGCAGGACCAGGGGTGCGGTCTCCTCGCGTGCCATCAGGTCCTCGGTCTCCAGATGGATCGGGCTCATGATGAGCCCGTCGATCACGTGTGACCGGAATCCCTGGCTGACCAGCAGTTCCTTCTCGCGGAGCCCTGCCGTGTGGTCGACCAGCACGGTGTAGTCGTGTCGGGCGGCGGCGTCGACGACGGCTCCGGCCAGTTCGGCGAAGTACGGGTTGCCGAACTCGGGGACCGCCAGCGCGATGATGCCCGTACGGCCCTTGCGCAGGTGGCGGGCGGTGAGGTTCGGCCGGTAGCCGAGCTCATCGATCGCCTGCTGCACTTTGGCCCGCATCTTCGGGGTGACGTGCTGGTAGTTGTTGACCACATTGGACACGGTCTTGATCGACACGCCCGCCCGCTGCGCTACGTCCTTGAGGCTGACGCCCACGGCACTCCTTCACTCGGTCCGGCTATGAGAGTTGGCTCCGCTCACGTGGTTCTGCGGTTGCGCGACAGATAGCGCTGCGCCACCACGACAACGATAAGGAAGCCGCCGCTGACCACCGACTGGTAGGAGGAGTTGAGGGTACCGATCTGGTTGATCAGATTCTGGATGACGGCGAGCAGCAGCACGCCCCAGAGGGTTCCGCTGATCGATCCGGCGCCGCCGACCAGCAGCGTTCCGCCGATGACGACGGCGGAGATCGCGTCGAGCTCCATGCCCACGCCGACGATGGTGACGCCGGAGGTGAGCCGTGCCGCGCTCAGCGCGCCGGCGAGGCCGGCGAGCAGACCGCTCAGCGTGTAGACGATGATCTTCGTCCGGGCGACGGGAAGGCCCATCAGGGTCGCGGCGTCGCTGCTGCCGCCCACGGCGAAGATCGACTGTCCGAACGAGGTGCGCTGGAGAACGAGTCCGCCGATCCCGAAGAGCGCGAGGGCGATCAGGAGCGGGTACCCGAAGCCCCAGACCGCGCCCTGTCCCAGCTCGGCGAAGGCCGAGTCCTTCGGTACGAGGTAGGTGGTGCCGCCCTCGTCGGTGAGGGAGAGCAGCAGACCGCGGGCGCCGAGCAGGGTGGCGAGGGTGACGATGAAGGGGGCCATCCCGGCACGGGCGATGAGGAACCCGTTGAGCAGGCCGATCGCGGAGCAGACCACGAGCGGTACGAGCAGCGCGGGCAGGAATCCGTACTGCGAGGCCCAGGCGGCGAGGACGCCGCCGAGGGCGAAGACGGAGCCGACCGAGAGGTCGATGCCGCCGGTGATGATGACCATGGTCATGCCGAGGGCGATCACGGCGGGGAAGGACGCCTGCACGGTGACACCGCGGACGTTGTCCAGGCTGTGGAACGCCGGGTACTTGATGGAGGCGCCGACGATCACCAGGATCAGCACGGCGAGGACGCCCTGGCGCTGGAGGAGGTCGAGGACGCGCTGTCCCGTGGTGGGGCCGGTGGAGCCGGCACCCTTCTGGAGACGGGGCTCGGGCGCCTTGGCCGGAGCGGGGGTCGCGTGCGGGGCCGTGGTCCGGGCCACCGGGGCGGAGGAGGTTTCGTTCATCGGGACCGGCGCTCCCGGGCGACGTAGACGGCGGCGATGATGATGGCAGCCTGGGCGATCTGGGCGGTGGAGTCGGGCAGGTCGTGCTTGACGAGGGTGGCGCGCAGGAGCTGCATCAGCAGGGCTCCGGCGACGGTGCCGAGCACGCGGACGGAACCGCCGGTGAGCGGGGTTCCGCCGACCACGACGGCGGTGATGGCGGAGAGCTCCATCAGGGTGCCGAGCGAGGACGGGTCGCTGGCGGTGAGCCGGGCCGTGGCCAGCACGCCGGCCAGGGCGGCCAGCACGCCGCAGAGCACGTAGACGCCGATGAGGACGCGCTTGACGGGCAGTCCTGCGAGTCCGGCGGCGGCGCGGTTGCCGCCGATGGCGACGACCTGGCGGCCGAAGGTGGTGCGCCCGATCAGGAAGGCCACGGCGACGGCGAGGACGCCGGCGATGAGCACGACCAGCGGAATGCCGAGGAAGGAGTCGGTGCCGAGCGCGAGCAGATCGGGGTTCTCGATCTGCTTGAGCTGGCCGTCCGCCATCACCAGGGCGAGGCCGCGGCCGCCCACGAAGAGCGCGAGGGTGGCGACGATGGGCTGGAGCCCTACCAGGGAGACGAGCGATCCGTTGACCGCACCGACGACCGCTCCGGCGAGCAGGGCGATGCCGAGCGCCGGTACCAGGCCGTACCCGAGGTAGAGCGGCAGGAGCGCCGCGGCCAGTGCCATGGTGGAGCCGACGGAGAGGTCGACGCCCTCGGTGCCGATGACCAGGGCCATGCCCAGGGCGACGATCACGATCGGGGCGACCTGGACGAGCTGCGTGCGCAGGTTGTCGGTCGTCAGGAAGTGGTCGGTGAAGAGCGCGTTGAAGAGCAGCAGCACGGCGACGGCCGCGTAGACGCCGTACTCCTGCCACCACGCGGGGGTGCGCAGCCGGGCCAGCGGGTTCGCTGCGGGCGGGGCCAGGGTGGCCTGGGTCATCGGGGTTCCTCCTGTGCGACCGGGGTCTTCTCCGGCGTGGCCGGCGCGTTCGTGGGCGACGCGTCCGGGGCGTGGTCGGCGAGCACTTCGAGCAGCCGGCTCTCGGCCACCTCATCGCCGGCGAGCTCGCCCGCCACGGCTCCGCCGCGCAGGACGACGATGCGGTCGGCGCCCTCGATGAGCTCCTCGATGTCGGAGGAGATGAGCAGAACCGCCAGGCCCTCGCCCGCGAGTTCGTCGATGAGGCTCTGGACCTCGGCCTTGGCGCCGACGTCGATGCCGCGGGTGGGCTCGTCGAGGAGCAGGACCTTGGGCTCCAGGCAGAGCCAGCGGGCGATCAGCACCTTCTGCTGGTTGCCGCCGGAGAGTTCACCGACCTTCTGCTCGGGGCTGGAGCACTTGATGCGCAGGCGCTTCATGAAGATCTCGACGACGCGGTCCTGCTTGGCGCGGGAGACGACTCCGGCCCGGGAGAGGCGGGGCATCGCGGCGAGCACGATGTTCTCGCGCACCGACAGACCGGGGATGATGCCCTCGGCCTTGCGGTCCTCGGGGAGGAGGCTGATCCCGGCCCTGATGGCGGCGGCCGGGGTCAGCCGGCCGAGGCTCTTGCCGTCGACGGTGATGTTCCCCGCGTCGACGGGCAGTGCACCGGAGAGGGCCTTCGCCGTCTCGCTGCGGCCGGAGCCGAGGAGGCCGCCGAGTCCGAGGACCTCGCCGCCGTACAACTCCAGGGATATGTCGTCGAGATGGTGGCGGCTGGAGACGCCGGACGCGGTGAGGACCGGCGTACGGGTGGTGTCGTGGCCGCCCTCGGTGAAGTTGGTGAGGCCCGACCGCTTGACCTCGGCCATGTCACGGCCGAGCATCATCGACACGAGCTGCATCCGGTTGAGGTCGGCGAGGTCGCCGGTGTGGATGTGGCGGCCGTCGCGCAGCACGGTGACCCGGTCGCAGATCCGGTAGAGCTCGTCCATGCGGTGGCTGACGTAGAGGACGGCGATGCCGCGCTCGCGGAGGTTGGCGATGACCCGGAAGAGCGTCTCGACCTCGCGGGGCTCCAGCGAGGAGGTGGGCTCGTCCATGATGACGACCTGGGCGTTGACCGAGACGGCGCGCGCGAGCGCGACCATCTGCTGGGTGCCGATGCCGAGGGTGTTCAGCGGACGCTTGGGGTCGACGCGGACGCCGAAGCCGTCGAGCAGCTCGGTCGTCTCGCGGTGCATCCGGCCGAAGTCGATCATCCCGACGCGGTTCTTGGGCTCGCGTCCGAGGAAGATGTTCCGCGCCACGCTCATCAGCGGGACGAGGTTCACCTCCTGGTAGATGGTGGAGATGCCGGCCTGCTGGGCCTCGAAGGGCCGGGCGAAGCGGACGGCTCCGCCGTTCATCCGGAGTTCGCCGCCGTCGGGCCGGTAGACCCCTGTGAGCACCTTGATGAGGGTGGACTTGCCGGCACCGTTCTCACCGACCAGGGCATGGGTCTCCCCAGCCCGCAGGGAGAACGACACGTCGTCCAGGGCGACGACGCCGGGGAACCGCTTGCTGACGCCGCGGGCTTCGAGGACCGTGCCGGCTTCCTGGGCGGGGCCCGGAGCGGATGCGACGGGCTCGGGCGGCTGGGTTACTGCTTCGGGTGGTGCCATGAATCCTGGCCTTCCAAGTTCCAAGGTGCCGAAAGGGCGGGCACGGGGGTGGAGGGTCCCCCGTACCGGTTGGCGACGGAGGGAACTCCCGGCCGCCGTGGCACGGTTCGCGCCACGGCGGTCGCGGGAGAGCCTCAGGTGGTGTCCGGCTGGACGACGGATCAGTACGCGCCGCCGACCGACGCCTTGGCGTTGGTCTCGTCGTACGCGCGGTCCGAGATGATGACGTTCTCGGGGATCTCCTCGCCGCCGTAGAACTTCTGGGCGGTCTGGAACGCCAGCGGGCCGAAGCGCGGGTTGGACTCGATCACGGCGTTGTAGTCACCGTTGACGACGGCCTGGACGGCGTTGCGGGTGCCGTCGACCGACACGATCTTGACGTCCTTGCCCGGCTTCTTGCCGGCGGCCTTGAGCGCGGTGACGGCGCCGAGGCCCATCTCGTCGTTCTCGGCGTAGACGGCGGTGATCTCGGGCTTCGACTGGATCAGCTGCTCCATGACCTGCTGGCCCTTGTCACGGGCGAACTCGCCGGTCTGCTGGGCCACGATCTCCAGTCCCGGGGCCTTCGCCGCGAGCTCGTCCACGAAGCCCTTGGTACGGTCGGTGGTGACGCCGTTGCCGGAGGTGCCGAGGAGGATGGCGACCTTGCCCTTGCCTCCGGTCGTCTTGATCATCGCGTCGGCGGCGCGCTTGCCCTGCTCCACGAAGTCCGAGCCGAGGAAGGCCACGTAGTCCTTGCAGGCGCCGGCGTTGAGCTTGCGGTCGATGGTGAGGACCGGGACCTTCTTCGCCGCGGCGGCCTTCAGCGCGGGCTCCAGGCCGTCCGAGTTGAGCGGGGCGACGATGAGGAACTGCGCACCCTGGGAGAGCATGTCCTGGATGTCGCTGATCTGCTTCGACAGCTGCGACTGGGCGTTGGTGGTGAGCAGCTTCTTCACGCCGACCTTGGCCGCCTCGTCCTTGATGGACTGGGTCTCGGCGATACGGAACGGGTTGGCCTCCTTCTCCGACTGGGAGAAGCCGACGATCGCGTTCTTGAGGTCGAGCTTGGGCGCCCCGTAGGTCTGGAGGGAGCAGCCGGAGCCGGAGGTGCTGTCGGGGGCCGTGGTGGCTGCCTGGGCGGCCTGGCCCGTGTCGGAGGAGGAGGCGGTGTCGTTGGTCTCCGACTTCGAGCAGCCGGCCGCGGTGAGCATTGCGGTGGCGGCGAGCACGCAGGCCGCGGCGAGGGTACGGGATCGGCGCTGGATCATCATGCGCGGGACGCTCCTTGGGCGGGATGACGGCACGCGGAACCACGTGCGGTCGGGCTGTTTCTGATGAAGCATCAGCTCATTCGCGGCTGATGCCGGTTGCCTGTCCTCGACGTGTTCCGTGGGTACGGACCGGGGTCGGGAGGGGCGGCGCGGCCTGTCGGCGGCTCGGTTTACAACGTTATATATGCGGCTTCGGCGCGACGGCAAGAGCGCGACGGATGCGTTTCCAAAATGTGTCGTGGGGCGAGGGACGGGGCCTTTGCCCGGCTCGCGCGCACCCGCGCACCACCGCCGTATGCGGGCGCGCGACAGCACCGCTGCGGACCGTTGAGGGGTCAACACCGGTGGAAAACCGTTAGGTTCAAGAGGGCGGGGGCGGACGCACGGAAGCGGTCCGCCCCGCAGGGAAGGTGGCCCGCCGGCGCCATGGACGCGCCGGCGGGCCACCGTCGGATCAGACCTTCGGAGCGTGAGCGGCGTACAGCGCGCTCACGTCGGCGGCGCCGAGCGCCTTGTCGAAGACCTGGACCTGGTCGACCGAACCGTTCCAGAAGTCGGTCGGGTTGCCGTTCCACTTGGCACGGCCCAGGGAGAGCGGACCGGTGCTCACGTCACCGGCACCGCCGGCCGGGGCGCTCGCGGCGAGCTTGCCGTCGAGGTAGATCGAGATGGTGTCGCCCTGGCGCACGCCCACCAGGTGGTACCACTTGCCCAGTTCGGGGGTGGTCACCGCGCGGGCACGGTTGCCGCCCGGCAGGGAGAAGGCGAACGCGCCCTGTCCGTACTGGAGGTAGAACGGGTTCTCGGTGCGCCGGCCGTCCTGGCTGACCGCCGAGGCGTAGTTGCCGGGCAGCTGGTCCAGCGTGACCCACGCGGAGACCGAGTAGTCCTTCGTGGTGTCCACGACCGGACCGGCGGTCTGCGCGTACTGGGCGTCGCCCGAGAACTTCAGCGCGGAGCCCGAGACACCCTGCGTCCACGAGGCGCCACCGGTCAGGGTGAGCGAAGCGTGGTTCGGGCCGCTGTCGGCGGCCTTGGTGCCCTTGTTCTCGTCCAGGTTCCAGGCGGCCCCGCCCTTCACCTCGTCGCGCTTGCCGGCAGCGGCACCGGCCGCGATGACCTTCTGGTTGACCGCGCGCACTGCCGCGATGTCGACCTTGGGCTCACGACGGTCGTACGTCCAGAGGCCGTTCAGCTCGTGCTCCAGGTCGGTGACCTGGGTGTAGACGGAGCCGGAGAGCTCGGCGCCGGCCGCTTCGAGGTAGTACTTCTCGGTGTTCTCGACGTACTTGGCGGTGAGCGCGGCCTTGTCGCTGACCCCGCTGTAGATCACGGTCGGGGTGCCCGGCCACATGTGTCCGGGAGAGCGCAGCGTGAAGCCACCGTGCTCGCCGTCCATCGCCGCCCGGGTGGCGTCCGGGAAGGCGGGGTCGGTGTTGCCGTAGTCGTGGTGGTCGATGATGTCGCCGGCGCCCGAGTCACCCTTCGAGTTGCAGCAGTTGACGCCGCTGTGGGCGTTCACGACGCGCGAGGGGTCGGCGGCCTTGACGGCCTCGGTGAGCTTGCCGGTCGCGGTGCGGTCCCACTCGCCCCAGCCCTCGTTGAAGACGATCCAGCCACCGATGGAGGGGTAGTTGTGCAGCTGCTTCATCTCCTCCTGGGCCTGGGAGACGAAGGCCTGCTGGCCGGCTTCGTTGTTGATGCTGGCGGAGACGAAGTCCTGCCAGACGAGGAGTCCGAGCTGGTCGGCGTGGTAGTACCAGCGGGGAGACTCGACCTTGATGTGCTTGCGCACGGCGTTGAAGCCGAGGTCCTTCTGCGCCTTCAGGTCGAAGACGAGGGCGTCGTCGCTGGGCTGGGTGTAGAGACCGTCGGGGTAGAAGCCCTGGTCCAGCTGGGCGAGCGAGAAGAACGGCTTCCCGTTGAGGGTGAGCTTCTGGTAGCCGCCCACCTTCTCGACCTTGAGCGAGCGCATACCGAAGTAGCTGCCCACCTTGTCGGTGGCACGGCCGTCGGTCAGCGTGACGTCGAGGTCGTAGAGGTACGGGTCGTCGGGCGACCAGAGGTGCTCCTTGGCCACCGGCAGGCTGAGCTCACGGTTGGCGGGACCGCTGACGGTACCGACGACCTTGCCCTTCTTGTCCCGGGCGACCGCCGTGATACGGGCGTTGGCGGAAGCGTCGCCGGAGTTGACGGTGACGGCGAGCCGGCCCTTGTCGATGTCCGGGGTGGTGGTCAGCGAGTCGATGGAGGCGGTGGAGACCGGCTCCATCCAGACCGTCTGCCAGATGCCGGAGGTGGCGGTGTACTCGATGCCGCCGGGGTTGGAGGACTGCTTGCCCTTGGGCTGGTTGTCCCCGGTGGTGTCGGTGACGGCGACCACGATCTCCTGCTGACCGGTGCCCTTGAGGGCGTCGGTGATGTCAGCGTCGAAGGCGGTGTAGCCGCCGGTGTGCTCGGCGACCTTCTTGCCATTGACGAAGACGGTCGCGTTGTAGTCGACCGCGCCGAAGTTGAGCTTCAGCCGCTTGTCCTTGCCGGACTTGCCCACCTTCCAGTTCTTGGGCACCGTCACGAGCTTGCGGTAGAACATGTGGTCCTCGTGGCGCTCCAGACCGGAGAGCTGGGACTCCACCGCGAACGGCACGGTGATCTTCTCGCCGAGCTTCTTGCCGAAGACGGGCTGCTCGCCCGCGGCGGCGCCGGCGAACTCCCAGGTGCCGTTGAGGTTCTTCCACTGGTCGCGGACCTGCTGCGGCCGGGGGTACTCGGGCAGCGGGTTGTTGCGGTCGAGCTTGTCGCCCCAGACCGTGGTGAGACGCTTGGTCGACAGGTTCTTGGCGTTGCGGCTGATGTCGGGGACGGTTTCGCCGCCCACCGTGAGCCCACCCTCGGTGCCGTAGGTGACCTTGACCTGCTGGCCCTTCTGGATGGCCTCGGACAGGGTCACGATGAGCGAGTTGCCCTTGCCGGACGCCTTGACGACCGACTTGACCGGCATCGGCGTGGTGTCCGCCTCGACGACGAGGTGGTCCTTCACGGCGGCGATGTTGCCGACCTTGTCGTCGAACGTGGCCTGGAGGCGCTTGCCGTCCTCGGCCACGGTCAGGGCGACCGGGTAGACCTCGTAGTCCGCGGGCGGGGTGAACGCCGACTCGGGGATGATCTGCTTGGCGAGCGCCGGGCTCGACCAGCGCAGGAACATGTTGGCGCCGCCGACGTCCTGGAACATCTCCAGCTTGAAGTCGTGCTGCTCGCCCGCGACCAGGTGAACCGGCTTGCTCGTCTGCTCGACGTCCCAGTCGCCCACCCAGTGGTCGATGACCGGAACGCCGTCGATCAACAGCCGGAAGCCGTTGTCGCCGCTCGCTGCGAAGGTGTAGTCACCGGTCGCCGGGACCTGGATCTGGCCAGTCCAGCGCGCGGTGGTGTTCTCGGTCTGACCCGTGGCCGACTGGAAAGCACCCGTGAGATCCCCGAAGTTGACCTCCGGGTCCAGGGCGGTGGCGCCGAGCTTGGCGAAGTCCCGCGCCCCGGGGGCGGACATCGCGTAGTACTCACCCTTGAGCCCGTGGACCAGAGTGGCCGGGTTCTCGGATACGAACGTCGGTGCCGTGGCACCGGACGACGAGTGGGCGGCAGGTGCCGCGGCAGCCGCCGGAACCATGGTGATGCCGAGGGGCATCGCCAGGGCCGCCGTACAGGCGAGCGTCGTCAAAGCCGCACGTCGGCGCGGTAGTTGTCGTCTCATGGCATCGTCCTCACGAAGGAGCTGAGTGCCTCGAACGAGCGAGGCACAGCACATGGTCGATCATTGAGCCACAGCCCCCAGCCCTGTCACAACGGTCGTGCACAGAAAATTTTCAACGATAGAAATTCGTGACCTGAGGGCGTACCGTTCACACGACGGAAACGCGCCCAACCGACCCGCGGAACACGGGGCGTTGCACGGAGAGTCGGCCGAAGGCGCTTCAACTCGGCCTCACCGTCGGCGCGGGGACCCCTTCTTCTCCCTCGCGAACGCAGCCCGCAAGGAGCTTTTGAGCCAATCCCTTGTCTGGGTGGCCGCCCGGCGATCCGGATCCCCCCGCCTTGGTGGCCCGGCGATCCGGATCCCCCCGCCTTGGTGGCCCGGCAATCCGGATCCCCTGCCTGAGGGGCGCCCGGCGATCCCCACCCGGCCGCGCACAACCCAAAGGTGTTGCGACGTGCGGCGGATGCCCTTCCTGTCCACGGGGACACGCGAGCCCGCCGACGCCGAGCCCGGGTCCCGCCGCGCGGCCGGAGGGCGCGAGCCTGTCGGCGGAGCGCGCCCACTCACCGGTCGGCCACGCAACGGCTCCGTCCGGGCCTGGTGTGAGCAGCCGTCACACGGGCCCGATGTGAGCAGCCGTCACCCGCCGAGCCGGCACAGCGTCCGCAACAAGCGTCGAAACTTTCGGTCGTGCTGGCTCCGCTCCGACGCGCTCACACCTGCTTTCTCCGCGCTCTCCAGAAGGTTGATGCCGACATACATCCATGACCTGCTGACATACCCGGCAGACGCCGAAGAAGCCACTTCGAAGCTTTCGCCACCGCGACCGAAACCATTGACAGCCCATGGAGCCGCGTCAACACTGATCGCCGACCCGGAACCCTGCCCCGCCGACCCGGTCGGCCCAACCGAACTCCGCACAGCAGAACCGGACTTGACGCTCCCACCGCGCACCGCGTCCACGGCCGTCCGACACGGTCCGGCCGTCGCCGCCTTCCCCCACGGAGGAACACATGCGAACCCCCTCGGTCCTCTCGCCGCGCTCCCTGGCCGCCGGCCTCGCGGCGGTCATGACGACGGTGACCACCGTCGCCGCCCTCACGACAGCCGTCTCCCCGTCCTACGCCGCCACGTGCAACGGGTACGTCGGGCTCACCTTCGACGACGGCCCATCGAACGACCACACACCCGCCGTGCTCAACGCCCTCAAGCAGAACGGGCTGCGGGCGACCATGTTCAACGAGGGCCAGTTCGCGGCCTCCTACCCGGCCCAGGTGAAGGCGGAGGTCGACGCCGGCATGTGGGTCGGCAACCACAGCTACACCCACCCGCACCTGATCCAGCAGACCCAGGCGCAGGTGGACTCGGAGGTCTCCCGGACCCAGCAGGCCATTGCGGCGGCAGGCGGCGGAACTCCGAAACTTTTCCGCCCTCCGTACGGCGAGACCAACGCGACACTTCAGGCCGTCGAGGCCAAGTACGGCCTGACGCAGGTGATCTGGGACGTCGACTCGCAGGACTGGAACGGCGCGAGCACCGACGCGATCGTCCAGGCGGCCGGGCGCCTCACCAACGGCCAGGTCATCCTCATGCACGAGTGGCCCGCCGCCACCCTCGCGGCGATCCCGCGCATCGCCCAGGGGCTGGCGGCCCGCGGCCTGTGCGCGGGGATGATCTCGCCGCAGACGGGACGCGCCGTGGCCCCGGACGGAGGTTCCACCGGTGGGGGCGGAACCGGTGGCGGCGGCACCGGCGGCTGCTCCGCGACCCTGTCCGCGGGCCAGCAGTGGAGCGACCGCTACAACCTCAACGTCTCGGTCACCGGCTCCGCCAACTGGACCGTCACCATGAATGTTCCGTCCCCCGAGAAGATCATCGCGACGTGGAACATCACGGCCGCGTACCCCAGCGCCCAGGTACTGACCGCCAAGCCCAACGGCAGCGGCAACAACTGGGGCGTGACGATCCAGACCAACGGCGCCACGACCTGGCCGACGGTCTCCTGCAGCGCGGGCTGAGGCCCGAGAGGCCCGGACGGCCGTCCGGGCGGGTACGGCGAGGCAGGAACGGCCGCCCCGTGACCGCACGGCGAGGCGGGCAACCGGACGGCCGTCCCGTACGGGAACGACGAAGGCGGGTACCGGACCGCCGTCCGGCACCCGCCTCGCCGGGTCGCACCGGCCCGAAGGCCGGTGCGCCCCGTCGACTACCCCGGAATCAGCCGGAGAAGTTCGTCACCGTGGACGGAACGGTGTCCGTCCCGAACGCGGGGGCACCCGTGTCGTTGATGACGTGGTTGTAGCGCCCGGCCCCACCGAGCGAGACGGTCAGGATGCTGTGGAACTTCACGCCGGACTTCACGGGAACCTGGAAGCCCCGGTCCGTCTCGATGCTCGTCAGGGTGAAGGCGCAGTAGCTTCCCACGCCCCATGCCTCGTGGGTGTTGACGGCGGGATCGACCTTGTAGGCCGCGTACCCCTTGCTGCTGCCGTCCATCCACTCGGCCTGGCTCGGAACGTCGTACGCCTTCTCGTTCTGGAAGAAGATCGTGCGTCCCCGCTCACCGAACCACTCGACGTCGTACTTCTTGAAGTGCTCGACGAAGAGCCCGGTGGCGAGCACGTCGTCGCCGTGGACCAGCAGGCCGTTGTCGGAGGCATTGACATTCCAGCCGACGCCGGAGCCGTGGTCGGCCCGCCAGATCCAGGTGTGGTCGATGATCGTGTCGTCGCTGTAGATCTCGACCGCGGTCGTGGCCTTGCCCGCGAACTGGCCGCCCACCCGCACGAACACGTCCTGCATCGAGGTCGGGTTGTTGGCGTGGTCGGTGTGGACGCCCGACTTGCCGATCTCCAGCAGGGTGGGCGAGTTGGTGGTACCCGCGTCGATCAGGAAGCCGGCCAGCTTGACGCCGTCGACGTCGGCGACCTTCATCGCGGTGACGCCGTTGTCCGGGACGATGGTGGCGAGGCCGAGGCCCAGGACCACCGTGTCGGCGCGATTGACCTCGATGGTGCGGTCGAGGTGGTAGACGCCCGGGGTGAAGAGCAGGTGGAGGCCCTGCGCGAGCGCCTGGTTGATGGTGGCGGCGGAGACGCCCGGCTTGGCCACGTAGAACTGGTCGAGGCCGATCGACGTGCCGGGGGTCGAGCCGTTGGCCCAGCTCACACCGCGGGCGTTGACCCGCTTGGAGGGCACGAACACCTTGTAGGCGGAGCCGTCGAGATAGAGGTAGGGCTTCTCACGGCTGACCGGGGTGGTCTCCAGGGTCGTGTACCGGGGCTCCGGGAAGGAGGTCGCCGGTGCACCCTCGGTGCCCGAGAAGACCATGTTCCAGACCGAGTTGGTCCAGCCGCCGATGGAGCTGTCGCGGGTGTACCACTGCTGCTGCGAGTACGGGCCGACCGTGCCGTCGATCTTGGAGTCGGCGATGTACCCGCCGCTCGCCCAACCGTAGCCGGACGGTGCGAGGTTGAGCCCGCCCTTGACGTGCATCCGGCGGAACGGCGCGGCCTGGGCGACCGCCCAGCGGTTGGTGCCGTCGTACGGGGCGATGGAGAGGTTCTCCGTGGAGCGCCAGAAGTTCTGCGTCGCGTTGCCGTTGAACCATCCGGCATCGACACTGACTCCCTTGACGGTCACGTCGTCGGGGTTGCGCCCGAGGCCGAGGACCGAGGTGTAGAAGCCGGTGTTGACGTTGACGTCGTAGCTGCCGGGCTTGAAGGCCAGCGCGTAGCGCCCCTCGCCGAACTGCGCCGACTCCTGCTGCTGGTAGATCGTGTCGATCTGCTGCTGGATGGTGGCGGCCGACATGGACGGGTCGAAGACCTTGACGTTGGGGCCGAGGTCACCGCCGCCCTGGATCGGCGTCGTGGAACCGTCCTGCACGTGGACGGCCGCCTCCCAGAGGGAGTAGCCGTACGCGGTCCCCCGGGCGGTGCCCGCGATGCGGAGGTATCGGCCCGAACCCTGCACCTGGTAGGACGAGGTGCCGCCGGTGGCGCCGGTGACCTTCTTCAGGTCGGTGAAGGTGGTGCCGTCGGTGGACGCCTGGATGGCGAAGTCCTTGCCGTAGGCCGCCTCCCAGGAGAGGTCCACCTGGCAGATGTTCTTGACCGCGCCGAGGTCGACCTGGATCCACTGGGGATCGGTCGCCAGGCTGGACCAGCGGGTGGCGCCGTTGCCGTCGAAGGCGGAGGAGGCCGGGGTGCCGGCGCCCTCCACGGAAGAGGCGGTGGCCGTGCGGTTCAGCGCCGCGTTGGCCGTACCGCACTGGCCCGAGCCCGTACCCGGGTCCGTGGTCCCCGACGCGGAGCCGTAGACCTGGAACTCCCAGAGGGAGTAGCCGTAACCCGTCGCCCGCACGGTGCCCTGGACCCGTACGTAGCGGCCGGTACCGCTGACGTCGAGCGTGTCGATGCCGCCGTCCCCGTCCGTCACCGTGCGCAGGTCGGTCCAGTTCGAACCGTCCCCGGAGACCTGGATGCGGTACCCCTTCGCGTACGCGGCCTCCCAGTTCAGCACCACCTTGCTGATGCTGGACGACGTGCCGAGGTCCACCTGGAGCCACTGGTTGTCCGATGCTGCGGATGACCAGCGGGTGCCGGTATCACCGTCGACCGCCTTCGCGGCCGTGGTGCCGCCGTTCTCCTCGGAGGACGCCGTCACGGTCCTGCCCTGCGACAGCAGGACCGGCGTGTCCGCGCCGAATGCCGGAGCTCCCAGGACGGGAATGGCGAGGATGCCCGCCACCACTGCCGCCGCGGCTCGGCCTGGTCTGAATCTCATTTGTCGCTGCTCCTTCTCGGAACGCACACCGCAGCCCGCCGACCGGCGGACCACCCTATGGGAGAGCGCTCTCTCACCCAGCCGCACACCCCGCCCGTCAGAGTGCGTGAAGGTTCATCAGAACTGATGCAGAAAGAAGAACTCTGAGAGAGCGCTCTCCCGGCGCATACCGTAGGAGGAGGCCCCTGGACCGTCAATAGATGCAGCAGAGATCGGCCGGCGGCTTCGGACGGAGCGGGCGGGCAGGCCGCCGCAGACCTCCCCCCACCTGGCGAAACCCCGTGCGGGACATTGGAGTTGACGCTACGCCGACCTCCGGGAAGTGGAGGCAGCACCGCCCCGAAGGACGCCTCTCCGTTCACCCTCGCAAGGTTTCGGAGCCGGGCAGGGGCCTGGCGTGAAGCCCGGCGTGAGGCCCGGCGGCAGGCCGGCCACGGGGCCGAGCGGGGCCCGCCCGGCCCCAGCGGATGATCGGGATTCCGGGGACCTTCATCCACGGCAATCTCCACGGAGATCTCCACGGCCGGAACATCCTGCGCGCCGAGCGGTGGACCGCAATGGACGTCAACGCGGAGGCGGCGAACCTCGACTGCGGGCGCGTCCACCGCTGGGCCCGGTGGTGGCACGCGGCCACCGCCACCCGCCCGGCGAACCACCTGCCCGTCGGTCCGCCCGGCCGGCCCTCCGTCCGTCTACCCGTCTGCCCGTCTGTCCGTCCGGCCGACCGGCCGACCGGCCGGCCGACCGGCCGACCGGCCGACCGGCCGACCGGCCGGAACAGAACGCGGGTGGCCCCGGTGACGTCGCGTCACCGGGGCCACCCGCAGACCGGCAGTGGGTCAAGAATCCGTCCCGTCAAGAATTGCGGGACGCATTCACCAGCGGTACCAGCGTCCCTTCCGGCCGCTGGAAGCCGGGCGCACGAAGAAGCCCAGCAGCCACACCACCAGTACGATCACGGCGATCCACCACAATGCATTCAGTGCGAATCCGGCACCGAAGAGAACAAGAACAAGAAGCAGGACAAGAAGAAGCGGGACCATGATTATCAACCTCCGACCATCCATGTGCCCGCCCTTCCGAGGGACACACCTCTCTCGCCCGGGAGGCTTCCCGCAGTCGGTGCGCACCCGCGTCCGGGCCGCCGTGACCAGCCGCGACACACTCCCGCGCGGCCGAGCCACCACGCGCGCGAAGAGACTTCACGCGCTCTGCACATTTCCGCACACTCTCCGCAACCGATTGGCGGGCTCCATCCTTGAACCCTTTCCTTCGGGGTACGAGAGAAGAGACCACCGAATTCTCTTGACGGGGTAATTCATATGCACCATCAAGTTCTGACCAAAGATTCGACTTCCCGTGGCGCACGTGTCGAATTCGTCTGCAAGCCGCAGCGTGCCGCCGAGGCCCGGGACGCGATCGCCGCCTTCCTCGAACAGCTCGATCCGCCGCCCCGGGCCGATACGGTCCAGAACCTGCTCCTGCTCGTGTCGGAGCTGGTGACCAACGCGATCCGTCACGCGGGTGGCGTCTGTGCGCTCCGGTTCGCCGCCGATCGCCGGGTCCTGCAGGTCCGCGTCTCCGACCGCAGTTCCGCCCACCCCCAGGACCGCACGCCCGACCTCACGGGCCGCACCGGCGGCTTCGGCTGGCCCATGATCCGGCGTCTCGCCCACGATGTGCAGGTGCGGACCCGGGAGGGCGGCGGGAAGGTCGTCGTGGCGACGGTAGGCCGCTGAGGCGCGTACGCGAGGACCCGCCGCCCCGTGGGCCGCACGGCCGTACCACCGCATGCGTGGGCGGCGGAACGCGCGGGCAGTCTCGGCCCATGCCCGACGACACCGCGAGCGCACCTGGGCTCGGCAACACCACGAGCACACCCCTGCTTGCCACCACCGCACGCGCACGCGTGCCCGACAACGCCACATGCGCACCCACGAACGAGGTTCCCGACCGTCGGCCGCTCGCCGTCGACGCCAACGGTCAGGCGCTGGTCTCCTTCATCCCTGGCCCCGAGCACGCACTCACCACGGCGCACCACCCCATACCCGCGGCGCTCCTGGCGCTCTGGTGCGGCGGCAGGGTGCTGCTCGTCCACGACCGGTACCGGAATTCCTGGGAGCTGCCGGGCGGCATGGTCGAGCCGGAGGAGACACCCCGCGCGGCAGCACTGCGCGAGCTGGTCGAGGAGTCGGGGCAGATACCGGACGGCCCGGTACGGTTCGTCGGGCTCGCGCACTTCCTGCTGGGGCCGGAACGGCGCACCGAATTCCTGGCCCTGTACACGGGGCGGATCGACCGTCCCCGCCCGTTCGAGGCCAACGACGAGATCGGCGCAGTGCACTGGTGGCACCCCGACGAGCCGCTTCTCGAGCGGGCTCAGCCGCTCGACGCGTATCTGGCCCGCCTCTGCCGGCCTCACGCGCAACCCGGGTAGTCCGGTCCCCTAAGGTGCCGGTGGTACGGCGAGGATGTCGCCGACCTCCGCGTCCGACCGCGAGAACAGGGCGGTCGACGGCTTGCAGTACGGATCGTGCTCGTACGGGCACCGAGGAACTGCGGCGGATCAGCCCGTCCGGGCGGCCGCAGACGACAGTCATCCGCCTGAATCCGAGTCAGCGCTCAACAGGCCCTCCCTTCCGACCAGTCGTCCGGACCCAGCGGAGGGGGAAGGTGTCGCCGCGCGTCACAGGGAGCGCGCTCACGGGGCAGCACGCCTCCCCGGTGGCACCCGAGGAGGTGCTGCATCCTTGAACCAGCCGTCGGGCGGCGACGGGAAGACCGCCCGACCGCACGACCCCACGTCCGCGACAGCGAGGAACCGAAATACCATGTCCGATGCTCTGGTGGCCTTTCTCCAGGCCCGTCTCGTCGAGCGCGAAACGGCGGCACGCGCGGCCGGTGGCGGGGGCGACGACTTCTCGTGGCGGGCCCTGGGCACGGGCGTGTACTCCGCCGCCGCCTCCCTCGCGGACGACGACGCCCAGCCGGTCGCCACGACCGGCCCGGAAGTCGGCGGGTCGGACGAGGATGCGGCGCGCGCCGGACACATCGCACTGCACGACCCGGCGCACGCCCTGAGGGAGATCGAAGCGGTACGGCGACTCCTGAAGCGGTACGAGGAGCCCGAGTCGACCGCCTCGCTGCCGGACCCGGCCAACCGCCTCCCGGCCGGCATGGAGCGCATGGCCGTCCTGCTGGCCGTGCGTCACCTGGCGCTGCCCTACTCCGGCCACCCGGACTATCTGGTCGCCTGGCGTCCGTGAACGCGTGACGCTCCCCTCCACACCGTGCCGGCGCCGGGGCGTGGCGCACTGGATCAGCGACGGCGCCGCTCACTCCACGACTCGTCCTCGATCAAGGAGACTTCACCGGTCGGCCGATCACGACCGGGCGAAGGGGGCGGCCGCACACGGCCGGGCGGCCGTTCTCCTGGGACGGCGCACCGCACCCGGCCGTTCGGACCGAAGGAGC